>NZ_QVLV01000001.1:0-130185 GCF_003435485.1 Eisenbergiella massiliensis | reverse complement strand
AAGGAGGCAAATCCTCTGCTCACCAAAGGGTTCGCATTTTGCTTCGCAAAACAAGGAGGATTGGTATAGCAATTGTTGGTGGATTATTTGGTATTTTAACTTATCTGCTTGTTATTGGCGTGATAGGAGGCATTTTATATTTTGTTGTGAAGGCCGCGGTAAAGGAAGGCATGCTGGATGCCCTTGAGGAATGGCATAAGGAGCATGACGGGGACGGCAGCTTTTAGAAGAACTGTCCTGAATTACGTTTTCAGGACAGTCCCCTTAACCATATTTCAGTATTTTTATACATTCATATGTTCATGAAAAACCATTGGAACCTTATTTCCGAAAACTCTCAGACTTTTTAATACTGCGCCCTCGTAAGAACGTAAAATCCTGACTCTGAAGGCATATCCACGTAAATGGTTAACAGATATTATTCTTTTATGTCCGATACTGTTTCCCTGTGCTACTGGAATCCATTGATCCTTTTTATCCTTTGAACACCAGTATGCAGGCCATCTTGTTTCAAGTACCCACTCCAGTATTTTCTGACCATCCGTCTGGTCTTCCATAATTTCTACATAGCTTACATCAACCGGATTGTCAAACCATACCTCCATTTTTTCATTGTCCAACATTTCGCTGCTCATACCGATATGTACATTCAACCTGCTGTTTACAAGATTTCCCAATCCTACAAAGGATTCGACCTGATCTTCACTTATTAATCCATCCCTATCCGGAACACACCCAATCAACAGATTTGCATTTCTGCCCACGCTTGTCAGATAACGTTCGAACAAATACTCCGAACTATAGGTTTTATCAGCATCATTTTCATGATACATCCATCCCCCCATATACGCGTACATAACATCCCTCACCGGCATATCCACTTCAACAGGCGCCCATACCTCATCTGCAGGATCACCTGCTGAATCACATGTAACATTATTTCTTTCCGGATCTGTTAAAAAGTGTGCTGCAGACCAACATTCCGGTACTGCCACCCCCTGTTCACTTCCGCTCCAGCGGAGTACATTTTTTATGCCTGGGCAGCCTCCAAAGCAAATTAAATCCGGTGCTATTCTTGCCAGAAGTCCGGGGATATCCGGCCCTCCCTTTTCCGGCCTTAAAATTCCTCCATCAAACCATATTTCAGCCAAAGGACCGTAAACGGTCACTAACTCCTCAACCTGTCCAAGAAGAATCTCATTTTTCTTTTTTTGATCGACTTTTCCGTCCTTGCCAGTACATATTTTATCCAGATGATCGGAACTAAGACTGTAATACAATCCCGGCTTAATCCCATACTTTCTACATGAGTCCATAAATTCACCCACAATATCTCTGGACACAGGTGCATTACCTACATGATAATCGTGGAATTTGGTAGGCCATAAACAAAAACCAGTTCCATGTTTCGCCGTTAATAATGCATATCGCGCCCCTGCTGCCTTTGCAGTACGAACCCACTGATCCGTATCAAGCTTTTGCGGATTCCAGAGACTTACTGGTATCAATTCCTTTCCAAAGGAATAGTCCGGCTGAAACACTTCAATATCGTAATGAAAAAATACTCCTAGTTCATAATTATGCCATTCCAACATTTCTTTTGTCGGTTTTGCTCGTAAATCTGCCATATTATTTTCCCCCTGTCTGATAGCTTTTTGGTGTCATTTTCGTAATATCTCTAAATGTCCTAAAAAACATATTTGTGTTGCCAAACCCGCTCTTATATCCAATCATCTGAATAGAATAATCAGATGAAGATTTTAGAAGCTCCTGTGCATAAGATACCCTCAGAAGCCTTACAAAATTATGAAATGATATCCCAATTGACTTACTGATTAATCCTGAAAGATAATTTGTATTCATAAACAATTGTTTTGCAACATAGTCAAGGCACATTTCCGGATCTGTATATTGCTCCATGGTAATCAAAAGAGCTTTAATTGCTGCAGAAGGATGGGCATCTCCTAATCCAAAATTACAAAATGCCTTGAACAGGTTATTGGCTACCGTTTCTTCCGGAGCAAAGCCGCTAGATATTACATAACTGTAAATATACTTCGTTTGCTCTATATGAAACAGAACTAACTGTAACAACATCCTCACTTTCTGTGATTGCGGATGGTACTGTTCCGGCAGCTCTATTATTACTGTCTGAAGCTTTTCCAATTCATTTTTATCCGAAGCCTTTTCCCGTATTTTCTTCATTAGCGTTTCTATATTTACTTTAGTATTATCGTAGGATTTTTTTCTGTGATAGACTGTTTGTATGGCACGGTTTAATTCATCGGGTTCCACCGGCTTCAATATGTATTCGCTTACCTGATAAGAAATCGCCTTCTGTGCATATTTAAATTCTGCATAACCGGATAAAATTATAAAATCATTGCAAAAATTCTGCTTTTTTGCTTCTTTAATAAATTCCAATCCATCCATTTCGGGCATACGGATATCTGTGACCACCACATCAACCCTGTGACATTTCAAAAAGTCCAATGCAATAAATGCATCCTCCGCACAGTATACTTCACTGACCAGAGAATTAGCCTTCAGAAGCTTTGCAATCCCCTGCAAAATAATTTTTTCATCATCAACAACGAGAATTTTCACAGATATTTTGCTCCTATTTATCATTTATCGGGTACAGTCAGTGTTTCTATTAATCCTGTATTATTTCATTTATCATGGCAGAAAGGCGCAAAGTACATACCGTACCAACCGGATCGTTATTCTTTAGTTCCAGGGTAGAATCCTTCCCATAGTATAATTTCATACGCATACAGATATTATACAGTGCATATCCTTTATCTTCGTTTTCCTTTTGCATAAGATTATTCATCGATGAAGACTCCTTAAGTAATTTCCTAATCATATTCATCTGCTCCTGATCTATTCCTGCACCGCTGTCTGCCACCGATATTACTATTATATCTCCCTCCTTCCATACACTGATAACTATGCTTCCTCCTCTCCTCACCTTTTCTATACCATGATTTATACTGTTTTCTACAATTGGCTGTAAAAGGAACTGAGGGCACTGCTGATTCAACAAATCTTCATCCTGAACAACAATTTCCCAGTTTAGCCTGTCAGCAAGTCTGATTTTCTGTAAATTCAAATACCTTCTTACCTGATTCAGTTCACTTCTTAATGTACTTATCTGGCTGGATGTCAGGGAATATCTCATTAACTTTGCCAGGTCCAGAATGCCATCCGACACTTCCATATCATCTTTATTTAGAGCAAGCATTCTTAAGGATTCCAGTGTGCCATAAAGGAAATGAGGTTCTATTTTCGACTGATAAGCATCAAGCTCTGCTTTCCGGCGAAGAATTTCCTTTTTCTGAACCATATTTACAAGATTATTAGTTCTTAAAACTAATGCATTAAATACGGAAACAAGTTCTCCTATTTCATCCTCTCCTTCATCCGAAGAATATGGCTCATATTCTTCATCTGGCATAGAACGGATATAAGATGTAAATGAAACAAGTCTTTTTGCAAATCTAAGAGAATACTGTAAATACGCTATAAGAAGTATGAACAGTACTAGAAAAAGTAATGCTCCATCAAAAAGTAATAAAAGCAATGATTCATATGCCATATCTACAGAATCTGCATACAGAACCACAATCATATTCAATGTTTTAATATCTGCTTTTATAAAACAATATTTACCACTACGTATAAATCCGAAACCCGTATATGTATTCATTTCTTCTTTTTTGATCTCTACAGGAAGTTTTCCATAAAGAATCTGCTCTTCTTTATCTATCAGACAGACTTCTGTTTTATCATTTAGTTTTAGGATTTTCTGGAAATTTATTATTACTTCACTTTCTGTAATAACCTCAACCGCATAATCAATATTTTTATAAGTTTCATCTAACTTTCCTAGAAAATAATGCAGCTTATTCTCATCATCCAATATCCAAAAACCATTATAAATTTTAGTTTTTACTACGGGAAGCATATCAAAATTCAGAAAATACCCTCCAGGATTTAACCGCATATTATCACTATAGAATTTAATTGTATCTATATTCTGGTTATAATTGATATAGGAATGGATTTGATGCTGGACATTACTCATATAATCATACATTGGTTCCCAGTCAGTATTATACTGGTATCGAAGAAACTCTTTTATATACCCATTCTGAAGTATAGAGTCCGCAATATTCTCAAGCTTCTTCAACTCTGTTTCCAGATCGTTAACCGCCATATCCAGCTCATATCTGTATTTTTCGGTTTCGGACTGAAAAGTCCTGGTAAGTAGAACAACCACGAAGAAACCATAAACAACGCAAATTGGTAGAATGACAACAAGAAAATAGGTTAATAGAAGTTTATTTGTCAATCGTTTTTTCATCATGTCATTTTACTACCAATCCTTTTTAAGTTGCCACGGATACGAATATCATTATATTGTATCCGTGGCATACTCAACAACAACATTAATTTTCCATTGTTGCCTTTGCAGCCTGATACATTTCATTCGCCCATGCATTCAAATTATCTGCCCCTTGCTCCCTTGCCAGATTAAGCATATCATTATAGGCCTTTTCGCAGGCATCTTCCGATTCTGCAAGAAAAATTTTCATCTCTTCATTAGTAACCATTGTATCAAGTTTAGATTTAATTGTCTGTTCATCACTGTCAGCGTCAGGAATTACCAATCCGACTGCAGGGCAGGATACCGTTTTTTCTTTTGCCTGATTGCTCAGCATCAACAACTCATCTACATATTCATCATCAGGATTATAATTTGCAAGCCGTTCCGTCGCCCATGTACCGGAAAGAAGCCCCCACTCCGTCAGACCATTTTTTTCCTGCCATTCATTATCTGTATACTCTTTACAGAAAACAGGATATTTATTATCTTCAGACCAATTCCACATTTCACCTTCAATTCCCCAAAACGCTGTTCTCATGCCCTCATCAGAAAATAAATATCCCAATAATGTCGCTGCTGCTTCAGGATCCTTACAGTTTTTACTGATAAATAATCCTGACCATCCTATGTTTCTGTCATAATTCTTCCAGGAAGTATCATAATTAAGCGCTACATGCAAATCCATCCAATCCTGATCCGTCCCCAGAGTCGCACATTCCTGGTTCAGTTCTTTGGCATTTGATCCTTTAATATAAGCAAAGCACTGCAGATTATAAGCATACTGATAGGATTCATCTTCATTATTAAATGCATAATTCTCTGCTATCATAAGTCCTTCTCTGTACAACCTATTCATGAATTTATAATAATCTAAACGGCCATCCTGAAAAATATAATAGCATACCTCATCTTTGTCTTCATCGTAAGCAAAATCTGCATTAACCAAACCAAAATCCGTAAGGAACTGACAGGAGGTCTGACCTGCTCCGGTCCAGTTAGTATTAAATACACAGGGAATTAAATTCGGATATTTATTCTTAACTTCTATTAACAGATTATAAAAATCTTCTGTCGTTTTTATTTCCGGACTTCCCAGTTCCTCATAGATTGATTTTCTTATTGTTGGAACGGTTACTCCTACTAATGCCGCATCATATTCCTCAAGTTCCTCAGGTGTGGAATAATTGTTTCGAATAGTATAGAATTTTCCATCTGTATCCATTCTGTAAATTTTAGCTCTCCCTTCATCAAATGTATAACCGGGATTATATTCTGACATGAGATCCTCCCATGACCAGCATAAATCCGGATCGGACAGAAGTGAAATCATATTTCCAGTATTATCTGTATAAATCAAATCCGGCAGTTCTCCTGATGAAATCATAAGCGGAAGCTGCTGCGAATCTGCCGCTACCGTTACATTAATGTTAACCCCTGTCTGATCTGTTATATATTCCGGAACAGAACCACTCCAACTTTGCAGTGGCCACCATGTATGATTTACAAATAAATCCAAAGTAACCTGTTCTTCCGAAGAACTGTCGCCACTTTCTGTAGTCTTTTCTTTTAGCTGTTCCGTAGTTTCATTTCCTTGTGTACCGGAGGTACCGCCGCATGCACAAAGTGATACCAGCATACTGATTGCTAATAAAATTCCAATACTCTTTTTTATTTTTCTCATTATTGCTCCCCTCTGCGTTTTATAGCGCCCATATAAATATGGCTGGCTGATAACACCATTTAATTTCTATCGTTACATCTCTTTAAATCCTGTTCGTTTTCTCCTTCCTATCATATTTATTTGTTTCGCGAAAACAAATTTTATGTCAGCCCTTTACGGCACCTAACATCATTCCTTGTGTAAAATATTTCTGCAAAAAAGGATATACACATAAAATTGGTGCGACAGATACAATCATGGCCGCCATTTGCAATGACGTAGTTGTTGTCTTTGAATGATTTGAGGCATACTGCAGTGTAGTGGAATCAGTCGTTGTAGGTGACATGGACTGATTTATAACTTCCCTCATTTTATATGCTAATGTTCTGAGATCGTTATTTTGTACATAATAAGCTGAATCAATCCAACTATTCCAATGATTAACAGCAATAAATAATGTCATAGTAGCTATAAGAGGCATAGAGACAGGAAGAACTATTTTAAGAAACGTTTTAAACTCAGACGCCCCATCCAGATAAGAAGACTCAATTAATTCAGAAGGAACACTTTGGAAAAATGATATTCCAACCAATACAAAAAACATATTCAGTGCACCTGGAACAATATAAACCTGAAATGTATTTATTAATCCCAATCCTTTCAGTAATATATAAAATGGTATAATGCCACCGGAAAAATACATTGCAAATACTACGACTTTAATATATATCTTTTGTCCTAATAAATCAGTACGTGAAAAGGCATAGGAAACCATACATGTAAAAAAAACACCTATTGCAGTTCCGCCGACAGTCCTCAAAAATGTAACCCAAAGTGCATTAAGCCAGCTGGAATCACTAAAAAATTCTTTATAATTCTCCAGAGTAAACATCCTCGGTAATAGAAAAATTCCTCCTAATACTGCATCGTTCCCTTCATTCAAAGATAAAATTAATATATAGTAAAAAGGATATAGCGTTATCAAGGCAATCAGAATAAGAAGAAGATAATTTATAATATCAAACACCCAATCTTCTTTTGTTCTTCTGCTTTTTTTCCATATTTTCATTCATTTTTCCTCTCAATTAAAATAGCCCTGTTTCTGTTATTTTTTTGCTAACCGCATTTGTAGCAAAAATAAGTATTACGGAAATAATTGATTGCATTAAATCTATTGCCGTTGCATAGTTAAACCGTAAATCTACCATGCCGGTCTTAAAGGCATAGGTCTGAATAATTTCTGACGCAGAAGCATTCAGCTTATTTCCCAGCATCATTGTCTGATCAAAGTTTCCTCCCATCATTCCCCCACCCAAAAAACTTCCTACAGATAAAATCAGGACAGTAACTATTGCAGGCAAAATTCCCGGAAGCGTTATATGCCAGATACGCTTAAGTCGGCCAGCACCATCAACCATAGCGGCTTCATAAAGTCCCGGATCAATTCCTGATATTGCTGCCAGAAAAATAATTGACCACCATCCAGTACTTTTCCATATGGAAGTCCATACAGCTAATTGATAATACGATCCCGGATCAGTCAGAAAAGAAACTCCTTTATCTGAAATCCCTGTTTTAATTATAAATTCGCTTACCAGTCCTCTTGACTGGGAAAAAAAGGCAGTTAGGATACCTGCTACGATTACCCATGAAATAAAATAAGGAAGATAGCTGACTGCCTGTACAAATTTTTTAAAAGGACGGTTTTTTACTTCCGTTATCATTATTGCTAATAATATAGGTGCAGGAAACGAAGCCAATATTTTTAGGAGACTGATTATCAATGTATTTTTTATCACAGGCCAACACATATAATCGTTAAAAAATTCTATAAAGTATTTCAACCCTACCCATTCATTTGTAAATATACCCATAAACCCATCTTTGATTGAAAACTTCTTAAAAGCTACCAATATTCCTGCCATGGGTGCATAATTAAAAATTAATATGTAAACTAACCCAGCCCAGGCAAAAATTTGCAACATTCTTTGTCTTTTAAGTTTTATTAAAAATTTTCTTTTCAGGAGTTTCTTTTCTTCAGACAACATAATTATTTATCCCCCAATTTTATAGCATTTACAAAATTGACAAATTTGTTATTTATTTATTTTTATATGCACAAATTATGTATTATTTTATTATAATAATTATCTTACTATTGTTTTTGTTTGTGCATTTTATATAAATATTGTATTTAAATAAACATTTTTAGTCAATCTTATATCTTCAGAATAAAGTTGCATTTTTTCAGATCATTTAATTTTATATTGTAAATTTTCCAAACACTTCCCCTCTCCCATTCGTTCTATATATGAAAGCGTTGATAAAGCCACACCCACAGGAAAGGAGATCCCCATGAACCCTGAACTATATTATGAATATTTTCTTTTTACATCCGGAACTAAAATCGAAAGCTGCAGACACAAAGCAGAACTGTCTGTACAAAAACCGCTGTCGAAGAGAAGCTTACATACCTTCTTCTCAAATCTTTTATCCTTGGCACGCCATACATCTGAACTGGCAAAGCTACGGAAAATACCAGCAAAACTCATAAACCTGTCATTTTATTTTCATCCCGAATCCGTTACAATAAAACCAAACAGATAATTCGCAGCCTGCCAGGAGTAATTTATGATAACGCAGATATATCAACTGTTTTTTCAGGAACTTGTACATTATGCCGCCGGCATGACCGGCGATAAAAGTTCGGCCGAGGACATTGTTCAGGAGACATTCCTGCGCGCCCTGGAGCATGCGGATGTCCTGAATGACCTGGATAAACACCAGTGCCGCGCCTGGCTGTATAAAACAGCGCGCAATTTATTCATCGACAGGGTAAGGCGGGAAGCGGCGTGTCCTGAAAGGGGAGTAAAGGAAGAAACCGAGGATGATTTATCACGGATCGAGGTCATGCAGCTTTGCAGTGAGCTGCCGGATGAGGAACGGATCCTGTTCCTGAAACGGTACTTTGAAGGCTATGATTCCACCCAGCTCTCCGCCATGTACGGAATTCCTGCTTCCACCGTCCGATACAGGCTTTCAAACGCCCGGCGCAGACTGCGCCTGAAATACCCGGAACTGAAGTAATTATGGAAAATTTTGGACTTAAGGAAATGATAGAAAAACAAAATGATTAAAAAAGAGAGGTAGAGTTATGGAACAGTTAAAAAAATTATCAATCAATACCGCGCTCTGTGATATGACTGAGATCACGGAAGAAGTGCTTTCCAGTTATTCGGAGCTTAACGTTAATGCCGCGGCAGTTCTGTTATCGGAACGGGCATCCGTTCTGATTTCCCGCTACTCCGTAAAGCTCAATACAGCCAGTACCCTCAAGGTTCCGGAAGGAATTAACACCATTGTAAAAAACGGCTCTGTTGAAATAGACGGAACCGACGTTACCGCTGATAAAACACTTCTTATGGTAAATGGTACATTGCTGCTTCGCCCTGCGGCAGAAAAAGCTATGGAAAACTATGTACAAATCAAGGTAAATGGCTCCCTTCTTTACCCAAAAAGTCTTGCTGGCCAGGTATCCCGTATCCATGTAAACGGACATCAGAAATGTTATCCCGATAACGCCGTATGTATCCTGAAAGATCTTACAGTTGATAAGTATTTCATAATCCGTGCAGTACAAAATACTCCTTATTTTATAACCGGCAAAGTAAGCATTACTGATCCATCGCTTGACCTTTCCACTCTTATACACAAAAATGTGACTTTGCTGTGTGAAAAAGCCCTGGTTATGGAAAGCTTCTTTGAGCAGGCTCTTTCCTTATTTGATGAAAATACTGATATTTCTGTTATTCCCGACGGCTTCAGCCTGCTGCCGGATAATATGGAACTGAACGAATTTACACTGGCACAGCTTGGTAAAAAGCTCATCAGAACCGGAGATCTGTATATTACAGACAAAAACATGGAAGTTCTCCCTTCCCTGGAAGCACTGAAGGTCACCGGAACAGTCTATCTTCCGGAAAAATACAGCAAAGAATTCCTAAAGTTCCCCGTAGAATATGGTAAAATTTCTTTAACAAAAGGAACCCTTATTTCAGACAAAAGCAATCTCCACATAGATAAACAGCTTCTTGAACAGACTCCTGAAGGTCTTCATGTCATGGACTGCGCAACCGTGGAAATTGACAAAGATGTCCCCGGAAATCTTGCCCGTGAATGTCTTTATCTGGAAGACTGCGCCCTTATAAAATGTCCTCCGGAATTAAAAAGTATTATAGAATTAATTTCTTCAGATGTTGCCTCTATTTCTGACTATACGGAGGAAACAGAGGGCAGTGATGAAAAAAATGATGATACTGTCTATATCAATGCCGCCACTTATAAATTCTAACCGGCTTTATTTGTCAGTATATCCCTAACGGCTGGTATAAATAAATGTTGCCCAAACATAAAAAGGAGCTCTGCTGTTATGATCGCAGTCGCTCCTTTTTATGTTTATTCTATCCGGTAAATATCCACATAAGCCTTCCCTGCAATATCCACCGTCACATTCCCGGCCTTCCTGTCGGTATCCAATTCAAATACCGCATAAATAAGCCCGTTCTGTGCCGTAACCTCCACTATCTCGCCGTCGGCTATGATGGAGAAGTCATTCAGCTCCTTCCCTATCTGCACGCTTTCCTTTCCCACATTCATTTTCCCGCAGGATGCGACATAGGTGACCGAAGTCCCATAGATATTAGCTACAAAATCTCCCGGCTTTTGCATATGGACACAGATTTCAACAGCTCCCGGCTTCTGCGCCATATAGAAAACCTTGCCCTCGCCCTGGGAGGCGGATACGCTTACCCTTGCCTTCTGGAATTCCTTCACGGGCACCTGTCTCAGCCGAAGTCCCTCCGGTGTCTGCGCCAGCGTCAGCTTTCTCGGAAGGCCCATCATACCGGTATACATCTTTCCTTTGTTCTTCGTCCGCAGCCAGGGAATCGTAATAATATCCTCCGTCCCCCAGATAGTCTGCGCCGCATAGGGAATTCCGGTGAGATACGCTTCGTGCCTCACACCATCCGGCTTAAATTCGTAACCGTCAAAATCACCCAGGAAATAAAAACCGTCCGCGGTCCAGAACATCCACTTGCTGCCGCCGCCTTCCACGGGCACCTCCCGCAAATCCGGGCATTCACTTGCCTGATCCAGCGTAAGCACCTGGGTTTTCTTCCAGTTTTTCAGATCCTTAGATCGCAGAATCATGAAATCATTCGCTTTCAGGTATAAAACCATATAAAAGGCCCTGCTCTCCTCATGCCAGTAAACCTTGGGATCCCTGTTCTCCTCTGAAATATGCTTTACCACGCTTCCTTCCAGCTTTGCAATGCTTTTGCCGCCGTCCGTACTGTATGCAATCCTCTGGTTAAAGGTTTTGCCAAGGCTCCATTTGGATTTGTTTCCCGCACAGGTATAGAAGAAAATATGCGCATCCTTGGGAAGTCCCAGCATGCCATGTTCGTTCACGATTCCGCTTCCCGAATACACCACGCCATCGCTGTCGGGATACAAAGCGGTTTCCTTCTGTTCCCAGTGAAGCAGATCACGGCTCACCGCATGCCCCCAGCACATGTTTTCCCATCTGGTATCAAAGGGATTCTGCTGAAAATACAGATGGTATATCCCATCCTGGTAAATCAGCCCGTTGGGATCATTCATCCACCCTGTATCCGGCGCAAAATGGATGAGAGGATGGGGCTGCGTATTTTCCGGAATGCTGTCGCACAGGGACACGGCATCCAGAAAACTTCTGGGTATTTCCCCTTCTATCAAAAAGGTTTTTCCCTGATATTTTTCCACATTTACCGGCGCAAAATAGTGGAAGCTGTAAAAACCCGACTCCTTGTCATGCATGGGAACTGCAAACTCAAAAATCTTTTCATTCCTGCAAAGCACCGATACTGTCTTCACTTCCTTTTCCGCACATACCGGAATCAGAAGATATTTTCTGTTAATCTCAATATACCTTTTCATAACCTTCCTCCTTTACCTGCAATCAGGACACCCCATTTACATATCTGCCATGTGTTATGAAAAGTATAGCATATCCGGCTTTCCTATTCCATGTTTTCCGGCCTTTTCCGTTTTTGCTATTTATAGATCAGGGTAAGAAAATTTACGAGCCATCCGGGAAGCCCCGGATTGTAGGTTAGAATAAAATCCTTCATGGCTTCCTTTGATGTGAGACTGTCCGTCACGGTCATATTCCATCCACTTATCCTGGCGCCCTGCATGCCGGCCGCCGTCTTTCCGCTTACCGACACTCCGGTGGCAACCTCCTTACCCGCCGCCGCAACTCCGGTGGCATAAATCCCCACACTGGAAATACCGCCTGTCACAATTCCCATCGCAACCACTCCGACTGCCATCGCTCCCAGGGAAATAACCCCCAGGGAAAAAAGCAATCCCAGAGACAGTACACCAAAACTGAGTACGCCAGCTGAAAAAATCCCCACGCTCACCACTCCAAATGCCAGATTCCCCACTGCAATGATTCCCCATGCCGCATCCCTGAGCCTGACCTTCCCGTTTCCGCCTCCGAATTTCACATGAACCAGAGGAAGGCCAAAAACAGAAGCCTTGCTTTTATATTCAAAGCCCTCCCTGCAGCCGATAAATTCTTTTATTTCATTCAGGGATTTCTTCATTTCCTCAGTTTCCCGCGATGAAGTCTCCGGCCATCCGGCATCCATTTCCCACTGTCCGCTATCCTGCTGCCTCTTGATATCACTGCCTCCCAGGCCCTTCCCCGCACCGTAGTCCGGTACGTCTTCCATTCCTGGAAATCTTCCGTTCCGGTTTTCACAGTCATCGATCAACAGATAATCCAGGGACACCTGGAACAGTTCGGAAATTGCAATCAGCTTGCTGATTTCCGGCATGGTTTTATCCGCTTCCCATTTACTGACGGACTGCCTTGAGACCTCCAGGTATTCTGCCAGCTGTTCCTGGGACAATCCCTTTTCCCTGCGCAGCACAATCAGCTTATCACAAAATTTTTTCATAAACACTCCTATCCGCCGTCTGCTTACGGTCTTCTTTTGCAACAGTTCAGATAACTGGGCTGTTACCTTTTTTATAAGCTTATTTTTTCACAGAAGGCCTGTATTTACAAGAAATCAGCATATTGCAATTTGTCACCCACAGGTTGCATCCCTGTAAATCCGGCATTTTCATGTCTTTGTCTAAAAAATAGGACAGGGTCTCTTTTCAGATACCCTGCCCTGCACACCGCCCTTTTGCCGGTACTCATTCATTTTCTTTCCGTGCCGATACGATCAGCATCATCGGCCGGCGCATTTCGTCACGCATCCCCGGAACCGTATCCAGCATTTCCTCCGGCGGCTGCGGCTCCTGGACATCCACAATAGCAAAGCCTTTTTTTATCAAAGTGGAAATATATGTTGTCAGTGTCCTGTGATACTTGATTACAGGCTCCCCCAGGAAAACAGCATTTCTTTTTCCCTCATAATAGTAATTATCCACCGGAAAATGAAGAGGTTTTCCATTTTCATCATAATACCAGTCCTGGCTTCCCTCCGCGGTAAAAACAGGATGCTCCGCAGAAAAAATAAAATATCCACCGGGACGTAAAAATTTTCGGATCTTATCCACAATCTGATCATAATCCCTGATGTAATGAAGTGCAAGGGAACTTAACACAATGTCAAATTCGCCTTCCTCAAACTGCGCATCTTCAACAGGGCAGCACAGATACGTTATATTTTCTCTGCTGTGGCGGTTTTCTGCCTCCTTCAGCATCTTCTCTGAAATATCCACACCCACCACCTGCACAGCGCCATGATCCGCCGCATATTCGCAATGCCAGCCATAGCCGCAGCCAAGATCAAGAACTTTCTTCCCTGTAAAATCCGGAAGCATTTCCTTCAGGGTTTTCCATTCGCCTGCTCCCTCCAGCCCTTTCTTCGACCGCTCCATCTGACTGTATTTATCAAAAAAAACATTCTCATCATATTTATTTTCTTTCAAGATTATCCCCCATCTTCTCTTCCCATTCTTTTTCCTTAAAGCCTGTCAGTATAAAATCCTCCGCCACAATGAGAGGGCGCTTTACCAGCATGCCATCCGTAGCAAGAAGCTTCAGCTGATCCTCCTCACTCATTTCCGGCAGCTTGTCCTTCAGCCCCAGCTCCTTATATTTCAGGCCGCTTGTGTTAAAAAACTTTTTCAACGGCAGCCCGCTTCTTTTATACCATTCCTTCAGTTCTTCCTCCGTAGGATTATTCTGGGCTATATGCCTGTCCTCATAGCTTATTTTTCTTTCATCCAGCCATTTTTTTGCTTTCTGGCAGGTGGAACACTTGGGATATTCTATAAATAACATGGCTTTACACTCCTTTTTACCTATTTTGTTTTTACAGCTGCGGGACAATCACATCCATACAGCAGTTCATCATACTTATTGCATCACGGGATTCCGCATTGATTGCAATCACTGCATTTTTTTCAGGAAGCTCAATGGCGAACTGGCCATACTTACCGTCCGCACGGTAGGAATCATAAGGGCCTCTCCAGAAAAGATAGCCATAACCATCTTCCCCGTTTTCCACCTGTTTTCTCACGGCTTCCTTCATATATGCCCTGGGAATCAGCTGCTTTCCGTCCCATTCCCCTTCCTGCAGGCAAAGCTGGCCAAACTTCATCAGCTCCGTCACACATAAGAACAAACCGCCCGCGCCGAAGCTATATCCAAAAGGATCCGTTTCCCAGGTCGGCCTTCTGATTCCCATGGGCTCAAACAGCCTGGGCATCAGATAATTTATCAAATCGCAGCCCGCTCTTCTCTGCACCAGGATACCGGCCAGATAAGGCCCCACATTATTATACAGGAAACAGGTCCCCGGCTCCTGTGTAAAAGGCCGTGACAGACTGTAGCACACCCAGTCCTTTTCCTCCATAAACGGACGCTGTTCCCCCATGAGATAAGCGCCATCCTGTCCGAGGCACATGGTAAGCAAATCCCGCACCGTGGCCTTCTGCAGATTTTCTGAAGGATTTTCAGGGACTTCCTCCCGGAACACATCACAGAGCTTTTCCTCCAGGCCAAGCAGCCCTTCCCGCTCCGCAATTCCCACCGCTGCGCTGGTAAAGCTCTTGCTGGCGGAATACTGGTTTCTTCGCATCTCCACGTCCCAGTCCCTTTTCAGAATTACCTGTCCGTCCTTCATGACAGCCAGATTTACGATCCTCATCTCTTCCGCTTTGTACTCAATTTCCCTGATATCCATTTTCATATCCCCTTGTTTTTCAGGGCAGAATTTGGTTTTTCCGCCGCTTCCGGCTTTTGCCCTTTTTATCAAATTATATATTATCAAACAGGCTCAGCTGCGTACATTCATAGCCCCGCTTATAAGC
This sequence comes from Eisenbergiella massiliensis, assembly GCF_003435485.1. Lineage (NCBI taxonomy): Bacteria > Bacillati > Bacillota > Clostridia > Lachnospirales > Lachnospiraceae > Eisenbergiella > Eisenbergiella massiliensis. Next base: position 114,751 of record NZ_QVLV01000001.1, on the reverse strand, counting down.
CCTGACAATGTGCTTCATCTCATAAAGAATCCCGAATTTCCTACATTCCTGGGTAAATACCTCCCAAAGCGCGGCGGCTCTGGGACTGGTACATTTATAGCGGATCCCATACCTTTTCTGATACCGGGATACATAATCTTCTTCCGGAAAAATCTCCTTCAGCTTAGCATAATACCATTCCCGCTGCCGCTCCCTCATTGTCATGCCAAACGCCGGGTAAATGAATTTTGCCCCGGCCTCATGGGCCTTTCGTACAATGGAAACCACATTTTCCTCATTATCCTCCAGAAATGGAAGGACAGGCATCAGGAGAATTCCCGTGAAAATCCCCGCCTCGCTCAGCCTTTTTACCGCTTCAAAACGGGCGGAGGAGGGGCATACCCCCGGTTCCAATTTGGAGGCAAGCCCATCCTCTGCAGCAGTAATTGTAATCTTGCATAAAACCGGGGAATGCTCTTTGATATCTGAGAGGATATCAATATCCCTCAAAATCAAATCGCTTTTTGTTGCAATCGCCGCTCCAAACCCAAATGCATCCACCAACTGGAGCGCATGTCTCGTCAGCTCTTCCTTTTTTTCAAAAGGATTGTAGGGATCACTCATAGCCCCCGTGCCTACCACACCGTTCTTCACCTTCCGCCTCAGATCATCCCGTATGATCCGCAGCGCATCCTCCTTGGCCCTTACCGTGTCAAAATGATCAATCTGATAGCAGGCCGAGCGGCTGTCACAGTAAATACACCCATGGCAGCATCCCCTGTAAATATTCATATTGTAATCAATACCAAACCATGCCGTGGACTTCGTCCTGGTCACGATTGTTTTCGCGGGTACGTATTCCAAATTAAGCCACTCCCATGTACTGCATGCAGAAGCCTACGGCATCCTCCAGCATTCCGCCAAAGAATCCTGTGTCTTCCGCCGTCATAAAACCCGCGGCCATGAAAGCCGCGCACAACACTAATACACTGCCGAAAAGCAGTGCCTTTTTCTTTTCCATAGATAAATCTCCTCATAAACAGAACAACCAGTGTAACTGACAGCCTTCTTCAATGATCCGGCCTCTGCCTGAACGGCAAATTTCAGTACTTCTCCTCAATATATTCTTTATATTCTCTTTTTCCGAATTTGTCTATTCTTTTTTACAATTTCCATACAAATTATGTAACAGTTCAGCCTTCGGCCAAACTGTTACTGTATCCGTCCATGATAAGTCGCCTTCGGCGAGGGGCGGATGCCTGCTGCCACCACGTTTTCTCACGGTTTGCGCAGTGAATGCGCAAACCTGCCTGAACTGTTGCCAAATTATGAACCTGTGGATTTATAATGTTTCAGGCCAATCCGGAAGAAAATATAACAGGGAAGAAGAAAAAGAAGGGATATTACGGGCATTAACATATAAACCGGACTCTGCTTCCTGTCCATCAGGTAAAGAAGCGGATAATACTGAAAAAGCGCCAGAGGAATCACAAAGGTCAGAACCTTGAGAATACCGCTGCCATAGACGGAAAAGGGATATTTTCCAAACTCACGCGCCCCATAGGTGAATATATTCATAAAATTGAGATTCTGAATTGTAAAAAAAGTAAATGTGGCCTTCAGAAGAAAAAGGCTGAAAAATAATATGCTTCCGCAGAGTATCATGAGAAAGAGGGTTACGATTTTTTTCCAGTCCCAAAGGATACCGCTTCCCGGAACCGCGTAGCACAGCACAATTACAGCCTGGATCAGCAGGCCGAGACGTGTGAAATCCATATTTGGAACCAGTATCTGCAGGATAATGTTTCTCGGGCGGACGAGGGCGCGGTCAAATTCACCGTTTCCCATAATTCTTGGAAACACGGCCAGGCCGCCGCCGAACATTTCTCCAATGGCAAAAGCCATCATTACTACGGCAAAGCACAGGAATACCTGGTTATAGTTAAAATCATCAATAGCATTTACCCTGGAGAAAATAAAATACAGCCCGAAAAAGGAAGTGAAGGCCGTAATAAACTGCCCCAACGTTGTCAGCAGAAAGGAAACCCGGTACTGCATCTGGCTTTTCAGATTCATGGCCACCAAATTCATATAAAGCTTCATTCTTCTCACCCTCCCTGTACCACGACTTTTTTAAGAGACGCCCTCATAAAAAGCTGTCCGGTTAAAACCAGGGCTGCCAGCCAGAATAGCTGGAAAAAGACACCCTGCATGGCATCCATACCGGTCAGCTTTCCGCAGAATATCTGCAGCGGCATATTCTGCATCGCCGCAAAGGGAAGTACCTTCACCACAGTCAGTACCTGATCCGGAAAAAATGGGAGCGGTATCACGCCGCCAGACAAAAATGTGGTGATCGCCGTCACTATGATTTTTATCCCTCTCTGCGATACTATGTAAAAAAGCGAAACATACATCAGCATGGCAAAGGCTACCACAACACCCAGGGCAAGAACCGCGGATATGAGGAAAAGAAGGAGCTGCATCAGATTCTGCGGCAAAACCATCCTGTATGGCTTCGGAAGAAGCGCCGCAATAAACAATACCGGCAGGCTGTTCACAGACATAAACGCCACCCGGTTCGCCGCGGACTGGGAAAACCAGCGGCCGTACAGCCCCATGGGGCGCACAAGCTCATAGGCTATGGAACCGCTACCGATAGCCGTATAAATTTCCTCATCACCAAACACCACTGAATACATGAGAAATAATATCTGCTGCATCCAAACATAGGATACGGTCTGCGAAAACTCCATTGGGAAGGCATTTCCCGCAGTGCGGTAAAGGGCGGTATATGCCAGGATTTCCATAAATGCCCATGCGAAGCTTTTCAGGATTTCTCCAAACGCAGCGGCCCGGTACTGTAGGCTGTTGATAAAACGGATGCGGAACACCGAAATGTATTTTTTCATGATGGTACTCCTTTTGACGGGGATGATTTAGAAGGTTTACTTTATTTCGGGGGATCTTTATCATACGCGTTGCGGTGATATTTTTCAAGTGATTAATAGTAGATAAAGGCAGAAAATAAAAAATTAAATTATTTTAAATATTGAATCATTTTTTATGATATATTGCAAATCAATGTGAATAGTGCTACCATAATGATATAGAAGGTGCTACCTATAGACAGTTGTCCCATTCATTGAATTTGACTAGAAATAACCTCCAATCTTTGTTAGGGACACGGCGGTTATTTCTTTGCTTCTATGTAAGCTATCAATAGCGGAATAATGATTGCAAGAATCATTAACACCAGCGATAACAGTTCAAAGTCGCTCATTATTCCAACCATCCCGCCCCCAACAAAAATAAGAAGCCCCATACCGTCAATCCAAACAGTACAGGGCCTCATACCATACATACGCCAGCCAGCGCACGTTTCCCATCAGCTAAACCTTTGCCAAAACTCTCAGCTTTCCCCATTCAGGGAAAACTCTCAGCACTCCCCATTCAGGGAAAACATCAGCGTATCCCCCATACGCATCTCAACCTCCAGCTTCGTCACATTATGCCCGTAATACCTTTTCTCATACACCTCAAAGGGGCTGCATTCCTTTTTAAAATAAACCGTATGCTTTCCCTTATAAGAAGCATGGACCATCACAAAATTCTTATTGGCATAAAGCACATCATCATCCTTATTGTAAAGATGGCATCCGGCATACTCCGCCAGGGAAGCCAGCAGCTCAGACCGCAGAATCTGGGGCGCGCAGTACACACTCGTCCAGCCGTCCATCTCCTTCAGCCCATAAGCAGGAAGTCCCAGCTCGCAATAAGTGCCCAGAATCTCCGCCTCCGGATCATCAATATAAAAACCAGGATTCATATAGGCAGGCAGAATTACATTTTCCAGCCATACATTGGAATGCACATCCCTGTCAATATAGCCATACCTGCGATCCTCCACCGCGTACCGCACCGCCGGATGATCCAGCCTGCTTATCTTAAACCTGGGCGAACATGTATGATCAATCCGCCCCGTCTTAAACCCGGTCAGCTGCTCTATATTTTCATTGCACATCACAGCTTCTGCATCCGGGTTAATGAAGCCCGGCGCATACAGCCACAGCACCACCGCATGATTTTTCCTGGCCTTTTGGATAATCGCTTCTCTCTCCTTATCCGTCAGCCGGAAAACATTCATCATCACATAAAGCTTATAATCCGGCATATCGTCCCTGATACAGTCATTATGGAAATAATAATCCACCGGGGCGCCGATCCTCGCCAAATCGGAGGTTCTGTAATAATCCAGCATCAGCGTATTCGTATACATGGAAACCGTATGGCAGCTCTCCTGATCATAAATCAGGGCAATTTCATTTTCTTTATTTCTGTCCAGCCCATAGGCAAAACGCGCGATTTCCTCCTGCCTGCGAAACAGCTTATAAATCTCCTCATGCTGATAACGCCCGCCTTCCGCATGCTGATCAAACCACCAGGCATAAATATCCTCGCACAGCACCCGTGCAAAATCCCTCTTCAAAGTTACAATACTGTCCCTCACATCATACAGCCCCATCGCATCCCGGTAAAAACTGTCCTCCAGATGCGTCCTGCTGTCCTCCTCCGCCACAAACATCTGCCCGCGGAGCCTGAAGGAATCCTGCATCTCACGCTGCGCCACACAGCCGCCCGGCTCCCGGTTGTTATAAACCCCCGGCGCCGCCAGAAAATCCACATATCCGCAGTCGAGTATCGGAAGCGTGGAAGTGGCCGTACTGCTGTTAAAGAAATCCGTGCAACCATAAGAACCATAAAACGCCCCTACGATTTTCCCTGCATAACGCTCCTTCAAAAGCCTGGCAAAATAAATAATTGCATCTGCCGTAACCTCATGGAAAGCGTCATAAAAGTCAGCCACATACCTGTAATCCTCCATATTCAGGAACACCCCAAGATTGGCAGCCTTCTCCGCATCCATATCTATATTCTTGCCAATAATACGATCCGCGCTCTCATAATACTTCATGGCATCCATGATGCCCTCTTCCATAAAAATAAAATACTGCTCCTGCACATTGGGAATCACCGGCTTATCAAAGGAAGCATCCTCCCTCTTCCAGGCCTTTTTCAGCTTTTCCTCCGACCCATATCTTTTTTTCAGAAACTCTCCATAAAACTTCACAAATGCAGGAGAGAAATCTCCATACTTATTTTTCGTTCTGTCACAAAGTACATTTACCGGATACCACTCCGAGGTTCCCCCCGCCGCCAGAAAATATCCGATTACCCTGTCCGCAAACGGAAGAGAATCCACCTCATCACAGAATTCCTTCAGCGCTTTTCCCGCCGCCTCCCTCCACTTTTCGGAAGCAAACGAATACATTCCCGGAATCTCATCCCGATGCACCTCAGAAGCCAGGATTGCAGGCTCATGGCTTCCATCCTGATAAGTAATCAGCTCATCCTTATTCTCCTCCATCCAGTCAACCGGAGGATGCAGCCCGATTCTCACAATAATATAAGCATCCGGTACTTCAGCCAGAAGTGTCCGGGCGTTCTTCACAAACGCCTCCATCCCGCTGTCCTCATGCTGCTTTATTCCGGATTCATCCACAAAATCCCGCCCCGGCCTCAGCCAGTCCGTATTTGTCATCAAAAAGAAAACCTTCAGCCCCGACTCCCCCAGCCGTTTAATATATTCAGCCTTATGAAAACGCAACAAGCTTCCCAAAAACCCAGACCTTAATGATCCGCCTAGCAAAAGACTTCGAAGCCTTCCTCTTACCCTTCCCCTCATCACGCATCCCCAAACATCCTCCTCCGCCCCAAAATCAGCACATTCCCCTATATTTATTTACAGTATAACATCCCCCCCTGTCTCATTCTACCAGAATATCCCACGGCCCAATTTCTGCTATTCTCCAATCTCTTGCTATTCACCACCAAAATTTTCTTTGTTTTTTCAAATGGTTATCCAGGTGAAGTTTTTGAAATAAAGTGGAATTGCGAATAAAAATATGCTATAACTTAATTATCAATACAGCGTCCATATTTAACTTTAATTTGTGTATCCTGGGAGGTAAAAATGCACAGAATAAACGATTTTATAATAACTGATGAAACAGAAATTGCCTCACTTTTAGCCCCGTTTGACAGCTCACTGACCATACTTGATTTTTCACTTATGAAAGACAGCATGAGCAATACCGGCTATATTGTCACAACAAACTCCGGCAAATATTTTTTAAAAATATATTCCAAGGCTACCGACAAGATTGAGACGGCTGCATTATCCTATTTGAAAAATAAAATTAACGTACCTGCGTTGTTATTTTATGACGGAAGCAAGCAGCGTTTCCCATTCGCTTACGCTATTATGGAGTTCCTTGATGGAGTAACCTTCATAAATCATGTGCGGTCCAACCTGAAATACCCGCCGGAAATGGCATATGAAATCGGCAGGATATGTGCGACGATACATGAAAGAAGTTACGCACACGACGCATTGCTGGACGGAAAATTGAACCTGTTGCAGGAGCTTCCACGCACACGTGATAAAATATTGCATTTATTAAACGGGAAACCTTCGGAATATCTCAGGCCGGAAACGATTGATAGTCTGTGTAGGTTTATAAAAGAAAATCCGGATTTGTTCGACAGCATAGAAGCCAGAAGCGTCCTGTGCCATGGAGATTTAGGGTATGCGAATATTATGATATCCGATGGGAAGGTATCTTTCATAGATTTTGAGTTTACTTATTCCGGAAGTATATACCACGACATAGGACATTTTTTCAGGAGAAAAGACGACGATGTGGAGGCTCTTATCGACAGGCATATTTATGATGCCTTTGCGCAGGGATATAATTCGGTTTCAGCATCACCATTACCGTCCAACTGGCTCACGCTGGCGCATTTGTGTGATATAAGCGCCATGCTCTGTTTACTGACATACGACAATGTTCCAACAGAATGGGTGGAAGACATTGAGAATGATATTTTATGTGCAATTGACGAGGACAGCCGGCTCTAAACATAACATATAAAAGGAATTAGCGGCAGCTTTACGGCAGCGTCCCGGCCGTAAAGAAAACAGTCAGGGACGCTGCCATACAGCCGGAGGAATGGGAAAAGGCCCCTCAGTCCGAGAGGCCGCAGCTTCCTTTATTCTTCACGAAGCATTTCCACTACGCTTTCTTTATCCGTCACTTTAATTGTAATATAAGGCACCACAACTCCGATAACCACCATAAAAGGCAGAACCATCAGCATCGGCCAAATAATGAACCGGTAAGAGGTAAACCAGAAAATTACGAAGTTGCCGATAACTACATAAGAAAACAAGGTTCCCAATACAAGGCTGAACAGAATCACGCCTGCCGCATAATATCCGCCTTCCATGCATACCATTCTCCTGATCTGCCGCTCTGTCATACCGATTGCTTTTAAGGCGGCAAATTCCTTTTTCCTTGTAATGATGCTTGTAATACAGGCATTCACAAAGTTCAGTATGCCGATGATTCCAATAATCAGTGCAAGGACACTGCCGACCATTGTGAATGTGCCTTTCAGGTTTTCAAAATTCTTCACATACTTTACTTTTGATTCAAAGGACATCTGCGGCTCTATATTGTCTGTATAATCCTGCAGGAACTGCTGCATTTCCACTTCTCTGCTGTCCTCACACTGGAACCCATAGCTCATGACGCTGTCCATATTGCCGCCCAGCTTTTCGTATCCGGCTATGCTTGTATAAAATACATAATTATCACTGGAATAACGGACGCTGTTCGTATAATACTCGATTTTAATCTGGGCAATTACTTCAACTTCCTTTTCCTCGCCCCCGGGCATACGCAGCTTCAGCTTATCGCCAATAGAATATTGAATGCGATCCTCTCTAACGTTTTTATAATCATCGGTTTCAAGCCCTTCAATGATGTAATTTCCCGTATCCAGCTTCTCCTTTAAGACCTGGGGATCCTTCTCCCCTGCCACAATTTCATTTCTGGAAAGGGGAAGCTCCTCCAGTCCATACATCGTACAATAGGGATTCATATTTTCATCTACATTAACATAATTTTCATTTTTGTCCACGATAATTCCGTCCTCATCGTAGTGAATCGGACTGGGATCCGGCATAATTACCGTACCGTTCAGGCTGATAAATATTCTTCCCCCTTCTTCAAAGCCGGGCTGCTTTTCAATTTCACTGATAAAGCTCTCGGAAATCCTCTCATCCGGGGAATGATACTCATTGTTGAAATACCGCGCGTTTGCGGTCAGAAAATCCGTATCCACAAAGGTAGCCAGATATTTATCCAGATCAAAGCTCTCTGTAAGGGTCACCACGCTGTTAAGCAAAATGATGCTGAGGGAAAGAGAAATAATGACAAGCACCGTCCTCTTTCTGTTTCTTCCCAGATTGGAAAGAGCCATCTTATATAATTTACCGCCATCCGTGGATTTTTTTCTTTTCTTTTTGACATCTGCGGATATATCGGTATACTTTACCGCCTCCACCGGTGAAATGGATGCTGCAATTTTGCCAGGTTTTCTGGTACTGATATAGACCGTAAAAAGAGAAAACAGCGCTGCTCCTATAAAAATAAACGGATTAAGTGATGTATTCACCACACCTTCCTGATAACTGCTCATATCAATAATCAGCGGCACAATTCCCTTTCCGATAAAAAATCCAATAACAAGCCCTGCAGGAATCCCATAAACCGACAGACGCATTCCCTGTCTGTTTATAATGCTGCGTATCTGCCGTCCCGTGGTGCCAATTGTTTTCAAAAGCCCGTAAAACCGGATATCCCTGATAACAGAGATCTGGAAAATATTATAAATGATTAGATATCCGGTAAGGATAATCAGGCCCAGAGCTGCCGCAATCGCTAAAACCGTAGTGGGATCCTGCCCTATATTATTGGACATATAAGCCCAGTTCACATTGCATCCCAAATAGTTGTCATCCTTTTCATCCAGGGAATAACCCAGATTCTCCACTACGGTCTGCAGCTTCTCCGTCATATTGGAGGTATTCTTAAACATGATCTCATACATGACAGAACCCGACATATACCAGTTTTCTTTATAGGTGTAGGCCAGTTCTTCTACATATTTATCCGTATATGCCTTGGAACAGAGTGCAAATCCCACATTCATGGCTGACTTTTCCGGTTCCCAATAACCACTCAGCACAAATTCCCTTTCTACCTGTTCCCCCTTCACCGTAATAAGAAGTGTCACCTTCTCCCCCAGCTTTGCCGGTACCCCCAGCAGCCGGAGAGACTCCGTATCCATGGCGATTTCATTCTCTGCTTCCGGTAATTTTCCTTCTTTTAAGCTGATAAAGCCGAGTCTGGCCGCTGTCGGATCCTCATAATACATCTCCACACGGCGCTTTAGAAACTCCGGATTATCTACGGAATCAGCCAATACCTGCCTGTAGCCCGCTTCCTCAATCAGAGGATCCGCTTTTAATTTCTCCAACAAATCCTGAGGTGCGAATTTAATAGTACCATGGGACATGGATCCTGCCTGAAGCATGGTATTAGACTGGAAGGATTCAATAGCGCCGCTCCCTATGGTGAAAAGAGTTGTAAAAAGAATCGTCGTCAGGGCAATGGCAATGACTGCGATAAAATTGCGGGTTTTGTTTGCCTGAAAGGCTTTGTCGGACAGACGGTTAATACATTTTTTGTTTTTTACCTTAAGCATCTGCTTCCTCTCCCTTCCTGCCCTGAATCAGGCCGTCTTCAATTCTGACGATCCTGTCCGCAAGCTGCGCCAGCTCCGGATTGTGAGTGATCATTACGATGGTCTGGCCGAATTTATCCCCGGTCACCTTTAAAAGCCCCAGTACATCCTGGCTCGTTCTGGAATCCAGATTTCCGGTAGGCTCATCTGCAAGAACGATGGCGGGCTTTGCAGCAAGTGCCCTGGCAATTGCGACCCTCTGCTGCTGTCCGCCGGAAAGCTGGTTGGGCAGGTTATCAAGCTTTTCCTTGATCCCAAGCGTATTGATAAGCTCTTTTACGTAGCCCTTATCCACCTTATTGCCGTCCAGTTCTATGGGAAGGACGATATTTTCATATACATTCAGCACCGGCACCAGATTATAGCTCTGGAACACAAAGCCTATTTTTCTTCTTCTGAAAATGGTCAGCTCCTCATCCTTCAGGCTGAAGATATCCTTGCCATCCACGAATACCTTACCGGAAGTGGGACGATCCAGTCCGCCCAGCATATGAAGGAGCGTTGATTTCCCGCTTCCGGAGGTTCCCACGATTGAAACAAACTCGCCTTCCTCCACCGAGAAATTTACGCCGTTTAAAGCATGCACCTCATTTTCACTGGAACCATAATATTTTTTCAGTTCTACTGTTTTCAAAATACTCATAATAAAACTCCTCTCCATATCGCTGTCTTTTCTTTTATCTAAGACAACTATACACAACAAATCTTTCCATCATCTTTCCTGCCGGAAAGAAATTATGACACTTTTGAAAGAATTGCCTTCAATTCTTAACAGAATCTAAAAAAGCCCCATGCATTCCGGAATTCTGTCTCCGGAACACACAGGGCCGTTCCCGCCCGTATCAGCAAAGCTTGTTCTTCATCCCTTTTTACAGGATCACTGTTTTTCCGCCAGGAATACCTGAAATAAAGAGCCTTTTCCGGGTTCTGATTTGAGGCTGATATAGCCTCCCTGCCTGGCAATGATCTCCCTTGCCAGGTACAGCCCCAGGCCGATGCCCTTCATGCCGTTTACCCTCTCCGAACGGTAGAACCGCCGGAAGATTGCCGCCTGCTCTTCCTCGGCAATCCCGATTCCATTATCCTGAACCAATACCGCCGTAAAGCTGCTGTAGGGCTTTACGGAAATTTGGATAACCCCGTTTTCATCCGTATATTTCAGCGCATTCTCTATGATATTTGAAATGGCCTCCACCGTCCATTTCAAATCATAAAATGCCTCTACGCTTCCGGCTTCCTTATAACCGGGATCAAATATTATCTTTTTTCCGGTCCTATTGCCATAGCTCCCCTCCAGGCTTTCCATCAACAGGGCAATATCCTGCATCTGCGGATGCACTGCCACAATGCCGTTTTCCAGACGGGACATTTTAACCAGGTTTTCTATCAGAAAGGCCATCCTGTCATTTTGATCCACGATCTGGTTAACCAGATGCTTTTCTTTTTCCTCCAGATCACATTCCGCCAACAGGCCGGAATACAGCTTGATGGTTGTAATCGGCGTTTTTGTCTGATGGGAAATGTTGCTGATCAGCTCTTCTATTTTTCCCTTGTCTTCCTCCACCTTCTTTCTGCCAAGAAAGCTGGAGGATATAAATTGATACATTTTATTCTGCAGCCTTGATAATCTCTGCTCATCAAAGCTTTCTTCCTGAAAATTACCGTCTATGGCGCTGTCTATCATCTGTTCCAGCTTCTTATATTCCCTGAGAACATAAAGGATAAGATATACAGAAAAGATCAGGAGAATTACCGTTATGATCAGGAGTGCCCCTAAAATATAGGTTATATAAGGACTATTTAAAAGAAATGACATGCCGTTCCTCCTCAGTCTGCCTGGAAGCGGTATCCGATCCCATAAACCGTCTGGATATAACGGGGGTTCCTGGGATCCTCCTCCAGCTTGTCCCGCAGCCTTTTTATAGATACGGACAGCGCATTTTCGTCTACAAAATCACCGTCGTTTCCCCATACCTTTTCCATCAGGGTTTCTCTGCCCAGTACCATATTTTTATTTCTCATCAGGGTAATCAGCAGCTTCTGCTCCGTTTTGCTCAGCAAAACCTCCTCATCCCCCCGGTAAAAGCTCTGTTTCTCCAGGTCTGCCGTAAAAGGCCCTTCCTTCAGAAGCGTAACGCTGTCTTCAGCGGACTGGTATCTTTCGGCCCTACGCAAAGCAGCCATAACCCGCTCCCTCAATACCGCAAGGGAAAAGGGCTTGGTGATATAATCATCCGCTCCTGCCTGGAAGCCCGTGACCTCATGAAGCTCCGTATCCAGGGCTGTTAAAAAAATAACAGGATCATTTCTTCCTTCTTTTCTGAGCCGGCGGCAGATATCAAGGCCGCTTCCATCAGGCAGATTAATATCCAGAAGGACCAGATCAAAGGACTCCGTTTCCAGCATTTTACGCGCTTCCTTAGCGCTGTGGCAGCAACGGAATACAAAGCCGTCCTGCTGCAGTACAAGGACAATTCCTTCAGCCAGCGCTTTATCATCCTCAACAATCAATATATTTTTCATTTTTTTACCACCGTATTCCCCTGTTCTGTGCTTTCTGATGGACGAAGCCGGTTTTAAAGACTCATCGCCCGTATAAAAAACACCCTATGAAATAAGCAGATAACTTAATGGTTATCTGCTTATTTCTTCCGGACATCTGTTGTTTTCAACTGCAGATGCCGCTTTCTCTTTTTTTATCGGAACTTATAATTATTCATCCTCTTCTTCCGTAGGGAAAATCAGATTTTCATCTTCGTCCGCGCTGCTTACATATCTTTCTTCTTCCGGAATATCCTCCATGGCATCCTCCGGATTATCGAATTCCTGGCTTCCATCAGAAACTCGCTCTCTTACCTTGGCTATCTGCGCTACCTTCACGCCCTTATCCAGATTGATCATCTTCACGCCGGATGTGATTCTTCCCAGAATGGAAATATCCTCTACCCTCAGCTGAATGATAATTCCTTCGGTGGTGATCATCATGATCTCATGATCGTCATTTGTAGCTTTCACGCCCACAACATAGCCCGTCTTCTCTGTAATCTTATAGCACTTAACGCCCTTTCCGCCTCTCTTCTGCACGGAGAATTCTTCAAGATAGGTACGTTTGCCCATACCGTTCTCGGACACGATTAACAGGGAATCGCCCTGGCTGTCAAGCTGCATGCCCACGATTTCGTCGCCGTCGTCCAGGTTCATGCCGATAACACCCATGGACATTCTTCCGGTCGCCCTCACATCAGTTTCCTTGAAGCGGATACACATGCCATGTCTGGTTACCAGGAAGATTTCCGTATCCGCGTCAGTGATTTTAACCTCAATCAGTTCATCGTCATCGCGCAGATTGATCGCGGCAAGGCCGTTTTTACGTACATTGCTGTATTCCATAACCGGAGTTTTCTTCACGATACCATTTCTGGTTACCATGAACAGGTTCTTATTGTCCTCATAATCCTTCACAGGGATAATGGCCGAGATCTTTTCTCCCGGATTCAGCTGGAGAAGGTTAATGATGGCCGTTCCCCTGGCCGTCCTGCTTGCTTCGGGGATTTCATAGGCCTTTAACCGGTACACCCTTCCGTAGTTGGTAAAGAACATGACGTAATGATGGGTGGTGGTCATCAGCAGATCGGCGATGAAGTCCTCCTCGATGGTCTGCATTCCCTTAATTCCCTTGCCGCCGCGGTTCTGGGATTTGAAATTATCAACGGTCATACGCTTGATATAGCCCAGATTGGTCATGGCAATTACGGTATTGTCCCTGGGGATCATATCCTCCATGGAAATATCATACTCATCATAGCCGATGCGGCTCCTTCTGTCGTCACCGTATTTCAGGGCGGTTATCTGGATTTCCTCACGGATAACACCCAGCAGCAGCTTCTCATCTGCAAGGATCGCCTTCAGCTCCGCGATCTTTGCCAGCAGCTCCTTATGCTCATTTTCCAGCTTCTCTCTTTCCAGACCTGTCAGAGCGCGCAGCCTCATATCTACGATGGCCTGCGCCTGTGCATCTGAAAGTTCAAAGCGGTTCATCAGGTTTTCCTTGGCAGCCTGGGTATTCTGGCTGGAACGGATAATGCGGATCACTTCTTCGATATGATCCAGGGCAATCAGCAAGCCCTGTAAAATATGATCCCGCTCTTCCGCCTTATTCAGATCATACTTTGTCCTTCTTGTTACCACATCCTCCTGGTGCTTCAGATACAGCTTCAGCATTTCCAGAAGGTTGAGCACCTTAGGCTCGTTGTTGACCAGCGCCAGCATAATGATTCCGAAGGTATCCTGCATCTGTGTATGCTTGTAAAGCAGATTCAGGATTACGTTGGCATTGGCGTCTCTTCTGAGTTCAATGACAATACGGGTTCCTTCTCTGTTGGATTCATCCCTCAGATCGGTAATTCCGTCAATTTTCTTCTCTTTATGCAGCTCCGCGATCTTTTCGATCAGACGGGCCTTGTTCACCATGTAGGGAAGCTCAGTTACGATAATCTGGCTCTTACCATTGGGAAGCGTCTCAATATCGGTTACCGCGCGCACCCTGACCTTTCCCCGGCCGGTACGATAGGCTTCTTCCGCTCCCCTGGTTCCCAGGATAATTCCGCCCGTAGGAAAATCGGGCGCCGTTATGATCTGTAGAACCTCTTCTATATCCGTATCCCTGTCTTCATTTACCCGATTGTCAATCAGCCTGACAACCGCATTCACTACCTCCCTTAAATTGTGGGGAGGGATATTGGTAGCCATACCTACGGCAATACCGGAGGTACCATTTACCAGAAGATTGGGATAACGGCTGGGGAGTACAGTGGGTTCCTTTTCCGTTTCATCAAAGTTAGGTACGAAATCTACCGTATCTTTATTGATATCGGCCAGCATCTCCATGGAAATCTTGGAAAGCCTGGCCTCTGTATAACGCATGGCGGCCGCGCCGTCGCCGTCCTCGGAACCGAAGTTTCCGTGTCCGTCAACCAGCGGATATCTTGTGGACCACTCCTGGGCCATATTAACCAGCGCCCCGTAAATGGAGCTGTCGCCGTGGGGATGGTACTTACCCATGGTATCGCCGACGATACGGGCGCACTTTCTGTGCGGCTTATCCGGACCGTTGTTCAGCTCTATCATGGAATAGAGAACACGCCTCTGCACCGGCTTCAGGCCGTCCCTGACATCAGGAAGCGCACGGGATGCTATAACGCTCATGGCGTAATCAATGTAGGAATTTTCCATGGTTTCCTTCAGATCGACGTCATGGATTTTATCAAAAATATTATCTTCCATTCTTTAATGACTCTCCGTTTCTCCAGTAACTGTCATCAGATATCCAGATTCTTGGCATACTTGGCGTTCTCTTCAATGAATTCGCGCCGGGGCTCCACTTTGTCTCCCATCAGGGTGGTAAAAGTAAGATCAACCTCAGACTCCGCCTCTTCATCCATATTTACACGGAGAAGAATACGTTTTTCAGGATCCATGGTTGTCTCCCAAAGCTGCTCGGCATCCATTTCTCCCAGTCCTTTGTAACGCTGTATCTTATTGTTCTGATCTCTTCCCACCTCAGAAAGAATCTGATTCAGCTCTTCATCGCTGTATGCATACCACTCTTTTTTATTTTTCTCCAGCTTATAAAGAGGAGGCTGCGCCAGATATACATGTCCCTGCTTAATCAGATCAGGCATAAAACGATAAATAAAAGTAAGCAGGAGAGTTGCAATATGGGAGCCGTCAACATCGGCATCCGTCATGATAATGATCTTATGGTATCTGAGCTTGGAAATATCAAAATCGTCATGGATTCCCGTGCCAAAGGCCGTGATCATTGCTTTTATTTCCGCATTGGCATATACCTTGTCAAGCCTTGCCTTTTCCACATTCAGGATCTTACCGCGCAGAGGCAGGATGGCCTGTGTGGCACGGCTTCTTGCCTTTTTGGCGGAGCCGCCGGCGGAATCTCCCTCTACGATGTAGATTTCACAGTTTTTAGGATCTTTATCGGAGCAGTCAGCCAGCTTTCCGGGCAGGGACATGCCCTCCAGAGCTGTTTTTCTTCTGGTCAGCTCCCTTGCTTTTCTGGCAGCCTCCCTGGCACGCTGCGCCAGAATGGATTTCTCACAGATAGTCTTGGCCACGGCAGGATTCTGCTCCAGGAAATAGGTAAGCTGCTCGCTTACCACGCTGTCCACCGCGCCCCTGGCCTCGGAATTTCCAAGCTTCTGCTTGGTCTGTCCCTCAAACTGGGGATCCTCTATCTTCACACTGACAATGGCAGTCATACCTTCCCGGATGTCTTCTCCGGTAAGGTTCGTCTCATTGTCCTTTAACAGCTTTTTATTTCTTGCATAATCATTAAAGGTCTTGGTTATTGCATTCCGGAAGCCGACGAGATGCGTCCCGCCCTCCGGCGTATTGATGTTGTTGACAAAGCTGTAAACGCTCTCCACATAGGAATCGTTGTGCTGCATTGCCACTTCCACGTATACGTTATTCTTGCTTCCCTCGAAATACATGACATTTTCATAAAGAGGGGTCTTGCTCTTATTCAGGTAAGAAACAAATTCCTTGATACCGCCCTCATAGTGGAAGGATTTCTCCTGGGGATTCTCTTCCCTGGTATCTCTGAGTATGATCTTAAGGCCCCTGGTGAGAAATGCCATCTCACGCAGACGCTGCTTGAGCACGTCAAAGTCATATTCCGTGGTTTCCTGGAAAATCGTGGCGTCAGGCTTAAAGGTAACCTTAGTACCCGTCTTATCCGGATCACATTCGCCAACAACCTTCAGGGTATAGACTGCCTTTCCCCTTTCATAACGCTGTCTGTAAACCTTGCCTTCCTGGCAGATCTCTACCTCCAGCCAGTCAGAAAGGGCATTCACTACGGAAGCGCCTACTCCATGGAGACCTCCGGATACCTTGTATCCCCCGCCGCCGAACTTTCCGCCCGCATGAAGGATGGTAAATACCACTTCTACAGCGGCAATGCCGGCTTTATGGTTGATACCGACAGGAATACCACGTCCGTTATCTATAACCGTAACGGAATTATCCTGATTAATTGTAACATCGATGGTATCACAATAGCCGGCAAGAGCTTCATCCACCGCATTGTCTACGATTTCGTAGACCAGATGGTGGAGTCCCCTGCTGGATGTAGTACCAATATACATACCAGGTCGTTTGCGGACCGCTTCCAAACCTTCCAGTATCTGTATCTGGTCCGCGCCATATTCGCTGTGGCTTTCTGTGTTTTCAGTACCCATATATTCCTCCATTTCACTGCAAAAGGCCAAAATTAAACAAAAAGAGCACAAATAGATAGAAAAGCCTACAGACCCTTATGATCAGGCCCATAAGTTTTTCTACCTGTTTGCCTATTCTGTTTTATTATATCATGAATTTGCTTTGTCCACAATAGACAGAATATCGACCGTTTCCGACTGTGAAGCCATATATAACAGTTCAGGCCTGTCCGGACTGTTACAGCTATACCGCGGCGATGGTTCCGCTCGTAACCTTGAACACTTTATTGATTTCAAACCGGTTATTGATAAATTCATCCAGACCGGTGCAGGTAATGATCGTCTGAATATCCCCTATGCTGTTCAGAAGATAATTCTGGCGGCTGCTGTCCAGTTCGGACAGGACATCGTCCAGAAGCAGTATGGGGGTATCGTTTGTCATTTTTTTAACGAGTTCGATTTCCGACAGCTTCAAAGAAAGCGCCGCCGTCCTCTGCTGTCCCTGGGAACCAAATCTCCGGATATCTATGTCGTTGGCAATAAAGGCAAAATCATCCCGGTGCGGCCCTACAGTCGTCTGCTTCAGCCGGATATCCCTTTCCTGGCCGGCACGGAGCCTGCTTTCGAAATCCTCCGCGGAAATATCCGGTTCATAGGAGATCACCAGCTTTTCCCTTCCGCCGGAAAGGCTGTCATGGATGCTGCCGATAATCCCGTTCAGCTGCTCCACAAAAGCAACGCGCCTTGCAATAATTTTTTTCCCGAATTCCACCAGCTGAATATCCCATACATCCAACGTCCCCCTCAGGGAGGGATTCATGTACATATCCTTGAGCAGCCGGTTTCTCTGGTTTACTATTTTATTATAGTTGTTCAGGTTATGCAGATACATGGGATCAAGCTGACAAAGCTCCATATCCACGAATCTGCGCCTTTCCGAAGGGCCATTTTTAATGATACTGAGATCCTCCGGGGAGAAAAAAACAACATTCATCAGCCCCAGAAGCTCTGTGGCCTTCTTCAGCTTTCTTCCGTCGATAGCAATCCCCTTTGTCTTATTTTTGCGGAGATGCATGTCGATTTTGATCTCATCCCCGTCCTTTTCCAGATAAGTCCTGATGTGAGCCTCTTCCTCTTCGAAGTTAACAATATCCCGATCCTTTGTTCCCCGGTGGGATTTTGTCGTGGCACACAAATAAATCGCCTCAAGGATGTTCGTCTTCCCCTGTGCGTTGTCCCCGTAAAGAATATTCGTGCCTTTGTCGAAGCTCATATCCAGAAAAGCATAATTCCTGAAATTGGATAGCTCCAGTGATTTGATTACCATGAAAATTACCCGATACTGCCTTTCAAAACTGCAGCAGCCCATAACGTATAACGTCATGAACTGCCGCAGAAAAATTACTCGATTTTAAGAGTCTGTCCGTTAAATTCCACAAGATCCCCGGGAACCAGTTTTTTACCGCGCTGCGTTTCCACCTGGCCGTTCACCTTAACAAGCCCGTCCTGCACCGCATACTTGGCATCCACTCCGGACTCGGCAAGTCCGGCTGCCTTCAGAGCCTGTCCCAGCTTAATATATTCATCTTTTATTTTAAAAGTCTGCATTTTTATCCTTCCGCTTCCAAAACTGCCGTAAACGTCCTTCCACAGTTACACTGTTGTAAAGTTAACCGGCAGAATCAGATAGATATAATTATTTTCCTCATCCCTGATAAAGCAGGGAGCTTTCGGATTTACCAGATAGATAGTGATCGTTTCATCGTCAATAACACGCAGGGCATCAATGAGGAACTTGGGGTTAAAGCCGATCATGAGATCTTTTCCCACCTTGGAAATATCGATTTCTTCATCCATGCTTCCCACCGTGGAATTGATCTTAAGCTCCATGGAGCCGTCTGTAATATTGATAATAATGGGCTTTTTATCCCCTTCCTTGATGAGCAGGGTCGCTCTGTCAATACAGTCAAGGAGCTCTTTTTTATTGATCTCAACCTTGGTTTCATAATCGCTGGAAAGCATCTGATCGATCTTGAAGTATTCACCCTCAATCAGCCTGGAAACCACCGTGGTATTTTCAAATTCAAAAACAATATGCTTATCCGTAAAGAAAATCGTTACGTCCTTATCCGCATCACCGCCCAGGATCTTGCTGATCTCGTTCAGTGTCTTTCCGGGAACCACTACTTTTTGGGAAGGGTAGGAGTTCTTCAGATGGATCTTACGGATGGAAATACGATGTCCGTCAAGGGAGATCACTCTCATTTCCTCACCGTTGATCTCAAAGAGTTCACCGCTCATCAACTTATTGTTATCGTTGTCAGAGATGGAAAAGATCGTCTGGCGGATCACTTCCTTCAGGGTATACTGTGACAGGACAATGGATTCATTTCTTTCAATCATGGGAAGATAGGAAAAATCTTCTCCCGATTTTCCAATGATATTGAACTTTGCCTTTTCACAGGTGATGGTCGTTTTAAAATTACTGTCGGTTGTGATGGTGATATCGTTGTCAGGCAGCTTCCTTACGATTTCCAAAAAGATCTTGGCATCCAGGGCAATGATCCCTTTTTCAACGATGTCGCCTTCAATAATTGTTTCAATGCCAAGCTCCATATCGTTGGCAGTCAGTTTAATTTCTCCTCCGGTGGAATCAATGAGGATACATTCCAGGATGGACATGGTGGTTTTATTCGGCACTGCTTTGGATACCACCTGAAGACCTGTTAACAGATTGCTTTTGGAACAAACTAATTTCATGTGTGCATAAACTCCCTTCTGCGAATTCACATTAACGTACCGGTTGCCACGCCGCGCGCGATCTTTTATTAATTAAAGTATTTAGTAATATTAAATAGTAGGGGGTGTAGATATGTGGATAACCCTTTTTATTATACATTTTGCAAGGAAAACTGAAAATAATAACTTGTTTAAAACTGACGGACAGGCTGAGGTTAATTGTCAGGATATTCACAAACGTTCTGAACCACCGTTCCAGGGCATCCTGCCGTAAAAATTCCTATTCACAGCCTGTCCCCATACTGCCCACAGCTTGTCAACTTTTTTTAAACAAAGTTATACACATATCTTCTTCTTGATAATTTCAATGTTATTCTTAAGCTCTTCGTTGGTGGCAAGCTCTTCTGAGATCTTATTGGCCCCGTGAATTACGGTGGTGTGATCTTTTTTACCAAGCAGCTTGCCGATGTTGGCCAGTGAGGTTTCCGTCAGATCCCTGCACAGATACATAACGACCTGGCGGGGCAGTACGAATTCCGAGTTCCTCTTTTTGGAGGTGATGTCTTCAGGATTAACACCATAGTGCTCGGCAACTACCTTAATAATAAGTTCAGGCGTGATCTTGTCGGGCTTGTCCGGATTGATGATATCCTTCAGCGCATCCTCCGCCAGCTCCATCGTGATCTCAGGCTGGTTCTCAATCTTGGATTTGGCGATGATACGGTTGAAAGCGCCCTCCAGCTCACGGATATTGGATTTAATGTTGGTTGCAATATACTGGAAAATAGAGTCGTCGATCTTTTTATCATAGTTCTCCGCATTCTTGCGCAGAATTGCCATCCTGGTCTCATAATCAGGGGGCTGGATATCTGCGATCAGGCCCCATTCAAAGCGGGAACGGAACCTTTCATCCAGGGTTTCCATTTCCTTGGGCGGTTTATCGGAGGACAGAACGATCTGTTTTCCGGCGGCATGAAGGACATTGAAGGTATGGAAGAACTCCTCCTGTGTACTTTCTTTTCCTATTATAAATTGGATATCGTCGATCATGAGGACATCCACCGTACGGTATTTGTCACGCAGCTTGGTCATGGCAGCCGCATTACCGCTTCGGATGGATTCAATTACTTCATTAGTAAAGGACTCCGAAGTAACATAAATAACCTTCATGTCCGGATTCTGTTCCAGGACAAAATGGCCGATGGAATGCATAAGGTGGGTTTTGCCCAGTCCGGCCCCGCCATAAATATAGAGGGGATTATAAGCGTCACCGGGGGATTCCGCAACGGCAAGACAGGCGGAATGGGCGAATTTATTGTTGCTTCCTACAACGAAGGTATCGAATTTATACTTCGGGTTCAGGTTTGCATTTTCATAATTGATATTAAAGGTGCCGCTGAAGGGGGACTTCAGATCCTCTGCGGAGGACTTGTCCTTCCTGGCATCCTTCTCCAATATAAAAGAAACTTCATAATAATGATCCATCATTTCTGTGATGGTAACACGGAAGAAGTCTTTATATTTGGAAGAAATATAATTAAGTGCATGTGACTGGTTCGATGTGATAAGAATGATTACCACATCATCCTGTACATCGAAAAACTTCAGTGGTTCTATCCACGTATGATATGAAACATCGGAGAGATCATATTCTTTTCTGATGGTTTCCTTAATTTCATCCCATCTGGCCTCGATTGCCTGCATCCCTAAACCTCCTAAACTAACTGAAAATACATCTATCTTATCTTACTCTAAAAAAATGCAAATATCAAATGTTAATTCTGGGGATAATATTTTTCCACAGGGTGTGAACGGAAGGGGGTGGAAGTTAACATATTTGGGGTTTGGGATGTGTAAATGTGGATAAGTGGAAAAGTGAAATCAACATATAAACATCCAGATTTTATGCGGCTTTGATAATAATTTTTAAATTGAGAATAAAAATTAAGCTGAGTTTATCCACAAGTTATACACAATTTGTGGATAATGTTATGTTAAGTGGAAAGAATCGTTGGCAGCGTGTGGATTATTTTTCCGGGGCTAGATATTGTATAAAAAATGAAATTTTAGTAACTACATATTGTATTAGTGAAAAACACGATTTTTACCGCCTTTTTTCAGCGTTTTTTTTATTGGGGAAAATGCGCGGTTTTGCTTGACTTGCGGGGTTTCTTCCTATATAATCGGTAATGATATTTTCTGACACAACATCAGAAACCCAAGTGAAGGAGGTGCATCTTTAATGAAAATGACATTTCAGCCTAAGAACAGGCAGAGAAATAAAGTTCACGGCTTCAGAGCCAGAATGAGTACTCCGGGAGGAAGAAAGGTACTGGCAGCAAGAAGAGCAAAAGGAAGAAAGAGATTATCCGCATAGGCCGCAGTTTTGTGGCCTTTTTTTCTCTTTCCAGGAAAGATTGGATGTAGAATGAATTTTTCGGAAAGCTTGAAGAAAAACCAGGATTTTCAGTCTGTTTACCGGAAGGGCAGATCTTATGCCAATAAACTGTTGGTCATGTATGTGTTGGAAAATAACATGGAAAGAAACAGACTTGGAATTTCTGTAAGTAAAAAAGTAGGGAACAGCGTTGTGCGTCATCATGTCACAAGGCTGGTGCGCGAAAGCTACAGACTGCAGGAGAATATATTTAATAGTGGTTTAGATATAGTAGTCATAGCCAGAGCGAATGCAGCTTCGGCTTCCTATGCGGAAATCGAGAGTGCATTGTTGCATTTGGGTAAGCTTCATAAAATTATAAGCTGAATTGGATATGAAAAAGATTGTAATTGCCCTGATTAAAGGATATAGAAAGTATATATCACCAATGAAAAGTACAAAATGTCCTTATTTTCCCACCTGCAGCGAGTATGGGCTTCAGGCTGTGGAGAAGTACGGTGTCATTAAGGGCGGCTTGCTTGCTTTTTGGAGAATTTTGAGATGTAATCCCTTTTCCAAGGGAGGCTATGACCCGGTTCCTTAAAGAGGGCGCCGGTTTAAGGAGGAAATAAGTTTTGCCAGGAATTATTTTGACCAAAAGTGCGACTCCTGTTATCGGGTGGGTTGCCACGTTGCTCGGTTATATTATGGAGGGGATCTTTTATCTGTTGAACCTGATCGGCCTTCCATACATTGCTCTTGCTATTATAGTTTTTACCGTTGTTATATATATGCTTATGCTTCCTCTGACAATTAAGCAGCAGAAATTTTCTAAGCTGAGTAATAAGATGAACCCTGAACTTCAGGCCATTCAGAAGAAGTATAACGGTAAAAAAGATAATGATTCTATGATGGCCATGCAGAACGAAACTCAGGCTGTCTATGCAAAATATGGTGTTTCACCTATGGGCAGCTGTGTACAGATGCTGATACAGCTTCCTATAATCTATGCCTTGTATAAGGTTATTTATGCAATTCCTGCTTATATTGGACAAGTTAAGGCTGTATTTTCTCCCATGGTTGATAATCTGATTGCCCAGCCTGGCAGTGCGGAGTTCATTCAGGGGTTTAAGAATGCGGCTATGTATATGAAGCAGTTCTCTAATGAATTGTTTGTCGCAGGGGATCCGATTTATGTAAAGAATACATTTATTGATGTCCTGAATAAGGCATCTACACCGGAATGGAACAGCCTTGCTGAGAAGTTTCCCACATTGGCCCAGGATATAATGGATACCTCAGAAAAGCTTGCTTCCTACAACAGTTTGTTTGGCATGAATATCGGGGATTCCCCTTCTTATTATCTGTCCAATGCGATGCAGGCTAAGAATGTACTTCTGATTATTGCAGCGCTTGCCATTCCTGTACTTGCTGCAGTTACCCAGTGGCTGAACGTTAAGCTCATGCCCCAGCCGGAATCCAATGGCGAGCAGAACAGCATGATGTCTTCCATGAAGATGATGAACAATATCATGCCCATCATGTCTGCGGTATTCTGTTTCTCACTGCCTGCCGGTGTTGGTTTATACTGGGTTGCCAGTGCGGTGGTAAGAAGTATTCAGCAGGTGCTTGTTAATAAGCATATTGATAAGACTGATTTTGACCAGCTGATTGAGAAAAACAAGGACAAGGCCAAGAAAAAGCAGGAAAAACGGATCAAGCGGATGGAAAAGGCCGGAATTGATCCTAAGACCATAAACCAGTATGCCAGCATGAATACACGTAATGTGCAGCCTTCCACGAAGCCTGTGACAGCTGCAAGCACTTCTTCTAAAAAGCCCGCGGGATCAAAAGCGCCCATGACGGCGGAGGAGAAGGAAGCGGCCGTGAAGAAGGCAACGGAGATGTATAACAAGAACGCGCCGAAGCCCGGAAGTATTGCTGCAAAAGCAAATATGGTTAAGGTTTATAACGAAAATAATAACAGCAGGCCGGAAAAGGACAGCACCGGTAAGAAATAGGATGCAGCAAAGCCGGAGGGCGGACTGCAGTAAGATAAGATGTTATGGAACTGTGAAGCAACGGTTCCTGTGATGATTGCCGCGCCCGGCGGCAGAACGGAGGAAATTATGGAGTTCGTAGAATTTACTGCCAAGACAGTGGATGATGCCATTACCGCAGCATGCCGTAAATTTCTTGTGACCAGTGATAAGCTGGAGTATGAAGTGATAGAAGAAGGTTCTACCGGTTTCCTGGGATTTAATGCCAAGCCCGCGAAAATCAGAGCAAAGGTTAAGGGAAGCGTTGAAGATACGGCCAGAGAATTCTTAAATGATGTATTTGCCGCAATGAAGATGACTGTTGTGGTTGATGTGAAGTTTGATGAAACAGACGGATTTCTTGACATCGATTTAAGCGGCGATGACATGGGAGTTCTTATTGGAAAAAGAGGACAGACCCTCGATTCCCTCCAGTACCTGGTTTCCCTCGTAGTCAACAAGGAAGCGGAAGAGTATATCCGTGTTAAGGTTGATACTGAGAATTACCGTAAGAGAAGAAAAGAAACACTGGAGAACCTGGCAAAGAACATAGCATATAAGGTAAAGAGAACGAAACGCAGTGTTTCTCTTGAGCCTATGAATCCGTATGAAAGAAGAATTATTCATTCTGCCCTTCAGAATGACAAATATGTTACAACCCACAGTGAAGGGGAAGAACCTTTCCGTCACGTTGTAGTTACCCTGAAGAAATAAGCAGGGACAGAGGTAGATGGATTTATGAAACAGACTGAAACAATTGCTGCAATTGCAACAGCACTGTCTGATTCAGGAATAGGAATTGTCCGTATCAGCGGAGAAGAAGCAATTGAAATTGGAAACAGGGTTTATAAATCAAAGAATGGCTGCCATAATCTTAAGGATTATGGCAGCCATACCATTCACTACGGTTTTATTGTGGATGGAGAAGAAATCCTGGACGAAGTAATGGTAGCCATTATGAAAGCGCCTAACAGCTATACTAAGGAAGACACCGTCGAGATCAATTGTCATGGCGGTGTTTTAATCATGCAGAAAATTCTTGAAGCTGTTCTGAAGCAGGGCGCCAGGCTGGCAGAACCGGGCGAGTTTACAAAGAGGGCATTCCTGAACGGAAGAATTGATCTTGCAAGGGCGGAGGCTGTCATGGATTTGATCCATTCCAGAAATGAATTTGCCCTGAAATCTTCCGTAAAGCAGCTGAAGGGTTCCGTATCCGACTGTATCCGGAAAATGCGTGAGGAAATCCTTTATGAAATCGCTTTTATAGAATCAGCACTGGATGATCCGGAGCATATTAGCACGGAAGGCTATCCTGAAAAGCTTCTTCCAAAGATCCAGGAGCTTCTGGGCAGGTGTGAAAAACTGATTAATTCCGCTGATAACGGCAAAGTCCTGAAGGAAGGGATCAATACGGTCATCGTTGGAAAGCCCAATGCGGGTAAGTCATCTCTTCTTAACATCCTGGTAGGTGAGGATAAGGCTATTGTAACGGATGTGGCTGGAACCACAAGGGATGTTCTGGAGGAATCGATACGTCTGCATGGAATCGGTCTGAATATCATTGATACCGCAGGGATCAGAGCCACTGAGGATGTGGTGGAGAAAATAGGGGTGCAGCGCGCCCTGAAATATGCAAAGGATGCAGATTTGATCCTGTATGTGGTAGATTCCAGCGTGGCGCTGGATGAAAGCGATGAGGAAATACTTGATTTATTAAAGGATAAGAAATGCATAATTCTTCTGAATAAAACGGATCTTGAACCTGTGGTTACGGAAGAGATGCTGCGTGAAAAAATAGGGGATCCCAGGGTCTGCATGATACGGACTTCCACAAAGGATAATACGGGAATTGAAGCATTTGAAAATACGATAAAGGATATGTTCTTCGGAGGGATGCTTTCTTTTAATGAGGAAGTGGTCATTACCAGCATGCGCCATAAGCAGGCTCTGGAAGAAGCAAGGGACAGTCTGCTTATGGTTAAGAAAAGCCTGGAGGATGAGATGCCGGAGGACTTTTATTCCATTGATCTGATGAGCGCCTATGCTTCATTGGGTCTTATTATCGGTGAGGAAGTGGGAGAAGATCTTGTTAATGAGATTTTCAGCAAGTTTTGTATGGGTAAATGATTATGAAAATGGAGCAGATGTCATTATTTGATGACAACAGGATCACCTATGATCCCCTGGCGAGTAGGCTCAGGCCGTCCGGGCTGGATGAGTTTGTAGGGCAAAAGCATCTGATCGGTGAAGGAAAGGTATTGCGCAGGCTGATCGATCAGGATATGGTTTCCTCCATGATTTTCTGGGGACCGCCGGGAGTTGGAAAGACGACTCTGGCAAGGATTATCGCAAGAAAGACAAAGGCTGAATTTATTGATTTCAGCGCGGTAACAAGCGGGATCAAGGAGATTAAGGAAGTCATGAACCAGGCGGAAAGCGCCCGGCAGATGGGAATGAAGACCAT
Source organism: Eisenbergiella massiliensis (assembly GCF_003435485.1). Lineage (NCBI taxonomy): Bacteria > Bacillati > Bacillota > Clostridia > Lachnospirales > Lachnospiraceae > Eisenbergiella > Eisenbergiella massiliensis. Next base: position 88,201 of record NZ_QVLV01000001.1, on the reverse strand, counting down.
TGTGTTTGTTGATGAAATCCACCGTTTCAACAAGGCGCAGCAGGATGCATTTCTCCCTTTTGTGGAAAAAGGAAGTATTATACTGATTGGCGCCACTACGGAAAATCCCTCCTTTGAAATCAATGCCGCTTTGCTTTCCAGATGTAAGGTTTTTGTGCTGCAGGCCCTCACCACCGATGATGTGGCGCAGCTGCTCCGCCATGCGCTTAGTTCCCCCACCGGCTTCGGCCGTCAGAAGATAGTCATATCGGATGATATGATAGAGATGATAGCGGCTTTCGCCAACGGAGACGGACGTACGGCGCTGAATACACTGGAAATGACGGTATTGAACGGTGAAATACAGCCCGACGGAACCACGGTGATAACAAAAGAAATCCTGGAGCAGTGTACCAGCAAGAAATCATTGCTTTATGATAAGAAGGGGGAGGAGCATTACAATCTGATCTCCGCCCTTCATAAATCCATGAGAAATACGGATCCGGATGCCGCGGTGTACTGGCTTTCCAGAATGTTGGAGGCAGGAGAGGATCCGCTTTATGTGGCAAGAAGGCTGGTGCGCTTTGCCAGTGAGGATGTGGGCATTGCAGACAGCAATGCGCTTGTAGTCGCAGTGGCTGCCTATCAGGCCTGTCATTTTAACGGTATGCCTGAATGTAGTGTGAATCTGGCTCAGGCAGTGGTTTACCTGTCAATGGCTCCCAAGTCCAATGCACTATATGCGGCTTATGAGAATTGTAAAGAGGATGCTGTTAAAATGCTGGCGGAGCCGGTTCCGCTGCAGATACGCAATGCCCCTACCCGGCTCATGGAGGATCTTCATTACGGAGAAGGTTATATCTATGCCCATAATACGGAAGAAAAGGTTACTGCTATGAGGTGTCTGCCGGATTCCCTGAAGGATAAAAGATATTATGTACCTACCGGTGAGGGAAAGGAAGCAGAGGTTAAGGAGAAGCTTGACCGTATTCTGAAGTGGAAGAGGGAACAGGAAAATAAGAAAAGACAGGGAAATAAGGAAAGTAAGGAAGAGTAAGAAAAACAGAAAAAAAACAGGGAGCACTGACAGCGCGATCTGCCGGTGCTCCCGCAGGTAATCAGGTATTGGCTGAGGGAATGGCCGGCCTTCGTTTCTCTGTCTTGCTTAAAAGAGCTTCAGACAAAGGAAAAGCCGGCTTTAAAGGCTTTTGAGGCAAACGCTTTTTCAAAATCCTTTAATTCATAAAGCTCTATTTCCGGAAGATGGATTTTGTTATCATTAAGAAGCCTGAGTGCGGGTTCAAATGGGCCGCAGCGGCTCCCGACGATAGTAAGCTCATTTACCGCTACCATGCTCATGTCGATGCTGAGTTTTCCTGAATAGGTGCTTTTCAGCAGAATGGTGCCTTTTTTACGGACAAGTTCCATTGCCTGGGGAAGCCCTGTTTCGGAACCTGTACATTCTGCCACGATTTCATAGCCTTCCTTTTCCCCGCAGGTTGTAACCCTGGCGAAGGGACGGAAAAGCGCCAGTTTCTCTGGATGGCGGCCGATTACCGTAAGATCAACACCGGTGAGCGCCAATACCTGCGCGGTGAGAAGCGCCAGCCTGCCATCTCCTAAAACAGCTGCATTTTTATCCGGTGAAATATGCACCTGGGTAAGGATTTCCAGGGCGGCGGCTAGCGGTTCGGTAAAGATGGCCCGGGTATCCGGCAGTTCGTCCGGCACCAGATGAAGAAGAGAGGTATCGATAGTCATATATTCTGCAAAACAACCATCTTTATTGTCCATACCCAGAACCCGGCGGTTGGAACAGTGTGTGGGCCTGCCGGTCCGGCAGTAGATGCATTTACCGCAGGTTGCATTCAGTTCGCCTACCACGCGGCGGCCTTTTAGCTTTTCATCCGGGGACTCTACAACCTCGCCAACAAATTCATGACCCATAATGCCGCGAAATGAGGGGCGGTATCCTTTCCGCACTTCTTTGTCCGTATTGCATACGGCGCTGTAGTGTATTTTTATCAGGCTTTCGCCTTCTTCAGGAACCGGTATGGGAAGATCTTCCCGGTAAACGGCGCCGGAACCGTCATAGTATAATCCTTTCATTCAATTCCTCCTTTTCTGTCGCTTTCTATGAAAAATATTGTGCTGCAGTTCGTTTTTTGCAACTGTCCAGCGGGGCAGCGTATTTAGCTGCACAGGCCAGTGCTTTGCGCTGATCGTAAGACAGGCTTATGTTTTCATAGTATCATTTATTTTGTGTATTTTCTATTAATTTTTTTTGTGGTATGATGAATCCATAAGTATGCAGAAATCGTTTTAAATATTGCAGTTTATAGAAATCAGGGGGACAGGGCAAGATGAAAAAAGAATCAAATATGGGATTGCTTTTTTTAATGGCTGTTGGTATTGCAGGACTTGGACTTTATTACGGTGCGACAGATAATTATGGAAGTGGGGAAATACAGCTGTATCATTTTATCTGCTGGGTAGTACTGATAATTGCTCTGCTGCGGGCGCTGGAGCTGGTGTGGGAGCCGGTGAAGTTTTTCTGGGATCAGGCATGGGGAAAGGTACAGGAAAGCCGTAAAAATGCTGCGGATTCTATGGGGAATGCACCCAAAGATGTCCTTTCCGGCGAAGAGATGCAGACTTCCATAATTGTTCCTGATGCAGGCCGGCGGTTTTTTGCAGAAAGAGAGTATGCAGGGCCTGTGAGGGAAGCAGCGGCTGCACGGGAAAGTGTTCTGAGGGAGGAACCTGTCCGTGAAAGTGTAATTCGTGAAAATACTGTTCGTGAAAATACTGTTCGTGAAGATGCCGCTCGGGAAGGTGTTGCGCGTGAAGGCATTGTTCGGGAAGGCGCTGTTTGTGAAAGCGCTGCTGCGCCGGCTGTTATTATTACACCTCCTCCGGCCATGGCTGATGTGTATTCAGAAGAAAAGAAGAAAAAAAACAAAAAAAAGAAAAAATAGAAGGAGTTATTCATTATGCCGCAAATCAGGGAATGCTATGATGTTTGTGTGGTGGGGGCGGGACATGCCGGATGTGAGGCAGCGCTGGCCTGTGCCAGAATGGGATTGGAGACAGTGATCTTTACGGTCAGCGTGGACAGTATCGCGCTGATGCCCTGCAACCCCAATATCGGCGGTTCCTCTAAGGGCCATCTGGTCCGGGAAGTGGATGCCCTGGGCGGTGAGATGGGTAAGAATATAGATAAGACTTTTATTCAGTCCAAGATGCTGAATGTTTCCAAAGGGCCGGCAGTCCATTCTCTCAGGGCGCAGGCTGACAAAGCGGAGTATACCTGGCAGATGCGTATGATACTTGAAAATCAGGAGCATCTGACAATTAAGCAGGCGGAGGTATGTGAGCTTCTGGCGGAGGATTTGCCGGATACGGATAATGGTTCAGGAAAATTCAGGAAGAAAATTACAGGAGTAAGGATTTATACGGGCGCTGTTTATGAAGCAAAGGCGGTCGTATTATGTACGGGAACCTATCTGAATGCGCGGTGTCTGTGTGGTGAGGCTATTACCTATACAGGGCCGAATGGCCTGCAGCCCGCAAATCACCTGACGGATTCCCTGAAGGCGCTTGGGGTTGAGATGAGGCGGTTTAAGACCGGGACGCCGGCGCGTATGGATAAGCGGACAATTGATTTTTCCAAAATGGAAGAACAGCGGGGAGATGAAAAAGTGGTTCCTTTTTCATTTTCTACCATACCGGAGAGTATCCAGAAGGATCAGGTTTCCTGCTGGCTGACCTATACCAATGAGGAGACTCATGATATTATTCGCGCCAACCTTGACAGATCACCGATTTATGCGGGAATTATAGAAGGGACAGGGCCAAGATACTGCCCGTCTATTGAAGATAAAGTGGTAAAGTTTGCGGATAAGAAAAGGCACCAGGTATTTCTGGAGCCGGAAGGTATCCATACGAATGAAATGTATGTGGGAGGTATGTCATCATCTCTTCCGGAGGACGTTCAGCTGGCAATGTACCGAAGTGTTCCTGGCCTGGAACACTGTAAAATAGTGAGAAATGCGTATGCAATTGAATATGATTGCATTAATGCAAGGCAGCTGTATCCTACCCTGGAGTTTAAAAATATTGAGGGATTGTTCAGCGGCGGGCAGTTCAATGGAAGCAGCGGCTATGAAGAAGCGGCGGCACAGGGACTGATAGCCGGAATGAATGCGGCCCTTTCCATACAGGGTAAGGAGCAGATAATTCTGGATCGTTCCCAGGCTTATATCGGGGTGTTGATTGACGATCTGGTAACCAAGGATAATTTCGAACCATACAGAATGATGACCTCCCGCGCTGAGTACAGACTTCTTCTCCGTCAGGATAACGCGGATATCAGACTTCGTGAAATAGGATATAAAGCTGGACTTGTAGGGAAAGAAGAATATGAAGCAACCATAAATAAGCAGAAACAGATCCAGGAAGAAATGAACCGTCTGAAAAAAACGACGGTAGGAGCTTCCGCTTCAATCCAGTCATTTCTTGAATCACATGGAAGTTCACCTTTGAAAACTGCCGCAAGCCTTTCGGAGCTGATCTGCAGGCCTGAACTGGATTATGAAATTTTAGGGGAGATTGATCCTGACAGAAAGCCCTTACCTGCTGATGTAATCGAGCAGGTGGAAATAGAACTGAAATATGAAGGATATATATCCAGACAGCTGCGTCAGGTAGAGCAGTTTAAAAAGATGGAAAAGAAAAAGATCCCGGAATGGATAGATTATAATGATATTTCCAGCCTCCGTCTTGAAGCCAGGCAAAAGTTGATTTCCTATAAGCCGGTATCCGTAGGACAGGCATCAAGAATTTCAGGAGTTTCACCGGCTGATATTTCGGTTCTTCTTATTTATCTGGAGCATCTGGGAAAGCAGGAAAAAGCATGAAAAGCTATAATTTGACACAATTCAGAAAAGATCTAAGTGAACTGTCGATAGAACTGGATAAGAACCAAGAAGAACAGTTTATGCAGTATTATGAACTGCTGATCCAGTGGAATGAAGTAATGAATCTGACAGCTATTACTGATTTTGATGAAGTTTTAAAAAAACACTTTGTAGACAGTCTTTCTTTAATAAAAGCGGTGCCGGAGCTGACGAAGGAAGGGTACTCAGTCATTGATGTAGGGACAGGTGCCGGTTTTCCAGGAATCCCTTTGAAAATCGCATTTCCGGGATTAAAGGTAACACTTCTGGATTCCCTGAATAAGAGAGTAAAGTTTTTGAATGAGGTAATTGCCCAAATCGGACTGGCGGATATAGATGCAGTTCATGGAAGAGCGGAGGACTATGCGAAGCCGGGATTGTTCCGCGAAAAGTATGATCTGTGTGTGTCACGGGCAGTTGCTAATATGGCCACATTATCCGAATATTGCCTGCCGTTCGTGAAGGTTGGGGGAAGGTTTATTCCTTATAAATCCGAAAAAATAGAAGAGGAAGCGGCTGCCGCAAAAAAGGCCTTTTATCTCCTGGGCGGGGAAGTGGTGGAAAATATTGAGTTTAATTTACCGTATAGTGATATTTACAGATCCCTTTTTATTATAAGGAAAAAGGCTCCTACGCCCGGAAAATATCCCAGAAAGGCGGGACTTCCGGCAAAGGAGCCAATCAGTTAATTTTTTTTCATATCCAGGTATCCCATGAGAACTACCCATACGTAAGCACAGGTTTTGGGGATCATGAGCATGCCTATCAAAGGAATCATATCAGCCCATAATACAACCGGGATATAGAAGCCGAAGCTTAAGGTGATTGCAAGCCACATAAAGCGGAAGTTTCTGTCCCGGTTTTCTTTTGCTTCCTGATAGAATAGAACAATAATCAGTATTCCCATCAGGGCGAAAGGAATGTTCCGGTAAATTCCCCAGGATAATGGTGCATCGGCACTGACCCATTTGTTTTGGGGAAGCAGACAGAGTATAATTCTTATCAGGGCAAGTCCGTACATGGCAAAATTCAGCGATTTCGTGTCTGCCTTATGATATCTCATTTTCCAGATTTCAAAAAGAATCAGATAAAATATGGTCATTGTTATTGAGGTAATCAGTTTTCCAACGCCGAGGGCAGCTGTATGGGCGGCAAGTCCGTCAGTGCATAGGGAATAGGCTCTTGGGATCAGATGAAAGGCATCACCGCAGCCAAGTATGACAGCCATAATTCCAAATAGTTTATATTCTTTTCTTTTGATTTGGTTATCATGATGATTCCCAGTGTGATGACAGTAATTAAATATACTGCATCAAAAAGTGTTTCCATAATTGCCTGCATTAATATCTCTCCTTTTATTGTATTAAACGATTATCAATATGAACAATGTTCATTATAGACTTATTATACATGGATGTCAACGGTATTTTTTATTTTTTGTTTGAAAGTAGTCGGGTGCTAATTGAGCATCCCAAGCGTTTTGTGCGCTCTGATTATTGATAGATTGATTGTTAGAATAGATTGTTAGAAGTGCGTCGTGGGTAATAATATAGAGTTTTAGATATGCCTTATACTGAATTTAATATAGATAAATGTGGTAAGCATTGAGGCCACATATTTAGCTCCTGTATAGGAGAGTAGTGATCCGGTATAAAAGATTCTGGGAAATTGGGTGTAATGTCATTATTGAAAGAAAGATCAAATTGTCAGCTGTTGATCTTTATTGAGAGAAAGATTGAATCCTCTGCTGTTTGTAGAGAAATACTGTCTACTATCTATTACAATCTATAATTGCATGACAAACGATATGGAAAATATATTCATAACCTGCGTATAAGTATACCTTTCATGTAATCTGTTTTGTTATGGGTTTGGTAAATGAATTCTTTTTCATTCTCTGTACATCCAATTAATATCTTTATTTCCGAATCACGTTTCATTAAATCAACGATACACATAATCGCATCAACTTGCTTTCTTTCATCTGTTCCCACCCATACATCAATGCCGTCACCATCCATTGAAGAGGTATTATCTAAATAGCCATAGTCAACTCTGTAAATAAAGTCAGAAAACTTAGGATGAACAGCTCCCTTAGGCCTATCTATTATGATTTTTGATTCACTCACTATTCTATCTATTGCATTCCAAAAGCTATCATTTGTTTCCATGACTTTACCTCATAACATATCTTTTATAAATTTATTTTTTAAGTATATGTTTGTCAAATAAATCTATATTATTTATACTGTTCTTATAATTCTATATTTTATTATAATATTAACCAGGGGATTATTTCTACATTTACAAATCAAGACGTATTTTCTTAAATCTGGTAACTATAATTATATTGTTATTTATATTGTTTCACGTGAAACATAATATATTTGCTTAATAATATAAGCTTAGTAAATTTTAATATTAGTATATTGAATTACTGATATATGTTTTGCTTTTTTTTACTTAAAGAAAAGGAATAAATATCAATACTAAATATATATTTAGTAGATATAAGTTTTATTTATTATTAAAAAAAGAATAGTAAGAGTAAGTACTATAAATAAAAAAGAACTGTAATTTTTCTGCAGCTCTTTTTTATAAATTACATACAAACTTATAAAAGAATATTAATCTGTTCTATAACTGAATCAGGTGATTCCAGATGACATAGCTGTTTAGTATCAGGAATACTAAAAGTCTCAATTGACTGGTTAAAGTAAACATAATTATCAACTATTGTATCTATATCATCTTTCATTTCACCATATAAAATATACATACTATGATCTATTTCTTTTAATGCATGAATTATATTTGCATTCATATATCTACATACATAGCTCGCAAAAGAAAACTTTGCATTGAAATCTGGAACATGCGAAGCCTCTACATAGTTAGACAATATTTCGTCAGTAACAGCAGATGAATTATAAAAGTATTCTTCTTCAAAATTCTTCCTAAAAGATTCTTTGCGTGTAAGTATATTATATAGAAAAGTTCCAATGATGGGAGTGTCAATTAAGAACTTCAATAGCTTAGTTTGTTTACTTGGCACCTGGTTTAACTTATTTATACTTTGCGGATTAATGAAAAGCATTTTGTCAATAACTTCACCATCATTATGGCAAGCCATAACAGCTATTGGGGCAGCATCGCCTGTTGCAATAATACTTGTCTTTTTACCTATTACATTCTTAATAAAATCTATAATAGACTGTACATAAAGGTAATTGGTATAAGTAATATTAGGTTTGTCTGACAAACCATAACCAAGAAAATCCATTGTATATACTTCATGCTTCTCAGCTAAAGAATCAACTATAGCGGAAAATTCAAAGCCTGAACTGCCGGCTGTAAGGTCATGGAGGAGGAGAAGAGGGGTACCCGTCCCCTTTTTAGTATATCGTATCTTACCAAACCGCCACTCATAATATTTATTGTTAGGGCAACCTAAATTATTCTTTACAGTACTGACAGAAAATTGTACTCTGTTTATCATGTGAATAGTAAAAGTAGCGATACCTGTGAGGGCAATTACAGTTCCAAGCTTTTTATTCATAGTAATACCTCCTGTATTTAATTATTATAAACCATCACATGTTATCTTACAAGTTAATGATTTGTAGTTTTGTGGCAGTTTTTGCATGGTTCCTACTTTTGTTTTTATATTGATAATGTTTCACGTGAAACATTTATTAGAATATATTTAATAAGAATTGTATAATACATATTGCATAAAACTATATTTTATGTATTTTATATAGCCTTTAATATAGCTGTTTTAAACTTTACTTACAATTATGTTTCACGTGAAACATAACTCATTATATAAATAAAATACTCTAAAATTAAATTTAAAAAAATAAGATAATATTTGAATACAAATAGAACAAGTAATAACTAAATTAAAAATATGGATAATAAATCTATTCTGACACTTAACTTAAAAATAATATAATAGAATTAATAAACATTTTCTTCAATAAATCATATTTTAAATCCAAAACTTTCTTTTTAAATACAAAACCAACAATAATATAAAAAAAGAAAGTCCAAATTCTAATATTTCCTTATAGAATATCAACCAGAAAAGTGATATAATCGATAAAGTACTTATTTGGGTGATAAAGTAATATATAGTGTTGACAGAAGAATGACTCTATCTTGTTTTGTCCAATTGCACACGAAAGGAAAAATGTAATGGGAAGAATTATCGCAATTGCAAACCAGAAGGGCGGTGTTGGTAAAACAACCACAGCGATTAATTTATCGGCTGCTCTCGCTGCAAAAGGGAAGAAGGTATTAGTCATAGATACGGATCCGCAGGGAAATACGACAAGCGGATTTAATATTGATAAGAATAATCTTGACAATACAATCTATGAACTGATGCTGGGGGAATGTACAATTCAGGACTGCCTGATTAAAGAAGTAGTTCCGAATGTTACTGTATTACCGTCCAATGTCAACCTGGCTGCGGCAGAAATAGAGTTAATTGGTGTAGATAAGAAAGAATTTATATTAAAAAATGAGGTAGATTGGGTAAGAGATCAGTATGATTTTGTGGTAATTGATTGCCCGCCTTCCTTGAATATGCTGACGGTTAATGCAATGACGACTGCGAATACGGTTCTGGTTCCAATACAATGCGAGTATTATGCGCTGGAAGGACTGAGCCAGTTAATTCATACAGTTAATCTTGTGAGAGAAAGATTGAATCCTCAGTTGCAGATTGAGGGAATACTGTTTACTATGTATGATTCCAGGACAAACCTTTCAACACAGGTAGTTGATAATGTAAAGAAGAATCTGAATCAGAAAATATATAAAACAGTAATACCCAGAAACATAAGGCTGGCCGAGGCGCCGAGCTATGGCCTGCCGATAACAATGTATGATCCGAAATCAGCTGGTGCAGAGAGCTACATGGCATTGGCAAATGAAGTTATAAAGAGAAAGGATTTATGATAATGGCTGCAAGAGGACTGGGGAAAGGCCTTGATTCTTTGATCCCAAATACTATTGGGGAAGCAAAAGAAAAAAAGGAAAGTAAAGAAAAAGTAGAAAATAAAAACCCGGAAACCATGGTAAAGCTGTCAATGGTTGAGCCAAACGGGGAACAGCCCAGAAAGAATTTCGATGAGGATTCACTGTTGGAGCTGGCGGAATCAATAAAACAGTTTGGTCTGCTTCAGCCCATTATTGTGCAGGACAGGAAGAATCATTATGAGATAATTGCCGGAGAAAGAAGATGGCGTGCGGCAAAGATGGCGGGATTAAAAGAGATTCCCGTTATTATTAAGAATCTTACAAATCAGGAAATTGTAGAAATTTCATTGATTGAAAATATCCAGAGAGAAGATCTGAATCCGATTGAAGAAGCACAGGCCTATAAAAGACTTTTGGAAGAGTTTAATCTGAAGCAGGATGAGGTGGCAGAGAGAGTATCCAAGAGCAGGACAGCGGTTACCAACTCCATGCGTCTGCTCAAGCTTTGTGATGAAGTACAACAGATGGTCGTAAATGAAATGATCAGTACGGGCCATGCCAGAGCTTTGCTTTCCATTGAAGATCCGGAAGAGCAGTATATGATCGCCCAGAAGGTTTTTGATGAAAAGATGAGCGTACGGGAAGTGGAAAAGCTGGTAAAGGATCTTCATAAACCCGAAAAGGCGCCAAAAAAAGAAAACAAGTCTCTGGAAGTAATTTATCAGAACATTGAAAACAGACTGAAAGAATCATTAGGCACCAAGGTTTCCATTTCACCTAAGAATAATGGAGCAGGCAAAATAGAAATAGAATTCTATAACCATGATGATTTGGACAGGCTTATGGAACAGTTAATGAGAGCCTGATTGTTATAACAGGAAGCGGAGTTTCCTGTACTCAGGATAAAAAATATAAAGGAGAAAAAGATGTCAAGCAGCTTACTGGAGAGTATTGGATTAGGCGGATTGGATATTGCGTACTTGCTTATAGGCCTGTTGGTTTTTATAATAATACTTTTGATTCTGATAATTATCCAGTTCAATAAGTTGAATAAAATACAGAAAAAACTATCAAAGTTTATGAAGGGGAAGGATGCCGGGAGTCTGGAAGAAGATATTACAGGACTATATGAGGATAACGACTTCATAAAGAAGGAATCTGATAAAAACAGAAAAGAAATTAAAGATATTCAGAAAAGATTAGAGTATTGTTATCAAAAAATGGGAATGGTAAAATATGATGCCTTCAGTCAGATGGGCGGACAGCTCAGCTTTTGTTTATGTCTGCTGAATGAAAAGGATGACGGTTTTATACTGAATTCCGTGCAGAGCAGCGACGGCTGTTATACATACACAAAAGAAGTAAAGAAGGGTGAGTGTGCAATTACACTTGGCGCTGAAGAAAAAGAAGCATTAGATAAAGCCATTGGCTATTAATTATAAAATGAGGAGAGGAGCCTTATCATGATTGACATTAAGTTTTTAAGAGAAAATCCGGAAGCAGTAAAAGAAAATATCAGAAAGAAATTCCAGGATTCCAAACTTCCGTTAGTTGATGAAGTAATTGAGTTGGACAAGGAAAGCAGAAAGACACAGCAGGAGGCTGATGACCTGCGTGCCAATAGAAATAAAATTTCCAAGGAAATCGGCGGACTGATGAAGGCCGGTAAGAAGGAAGAAGCGGAAGCAAAGAAAGCTGAAGTAGCTGCCGGAGCAAAGAAGCTGGAAGAACTGGAAGCGAAAGAAGCTCAGCTGCAGGAAAAGATCCTGAAAAATATGATGGTAATTCCTAATATTATTGATCCGACAGTTCCCATTGGTAAGGATGATACGGAAAATGTGGAAATCACAAAATATGGCGAGCCTGTTGTTCCTGATTTTGAAATTCCTTATCATACGGAAATTATGGAAAAGTTCAATGGAATTGATCTTGACAGTGCCAGAAAGGTAGCAGGTAACGGATTCTATTATCTGATGGGTGATATCGCCAGACTGCATTCCGCAGTTATTTCTTATGCAAGAGACTTTATGATTAACAGAGGGTTTACCTATTGTGTACCTCCCTTTATGATCAGAAGCAATGTGGTAACAGGCGTTATGAGCTTTGCAGAAATGGATGCCATGATGTATAAGATTGAAGGAGAGGATTTATACCTTATCGGTACAAGCGAACACTCCATGATAGGTAAGTTTATTGATACTATTATTCAGGAAGAAGAGCTTCCCAAGACCCTTACCAGCTATTCACCCTGCTTCCGTAAGGAGAAGGGCGCGCATGGTCTGGAGGAAAGAGGCGTATACCGCATCCATCAGTTTGAAAAGCAGGAAATGATCGTTGTATGTAAACCCGAGGATTCTGCTATGTGGTTTGAGAAGCTGTGGCAGAATACGGTTGATCTTTTCCGGTCCATGGATATTCCTGTAAGAACCATTGAATGCTGCTCCGGTGATCTGGCAGATCTTAAAGTGAAGTCTTATGATGTAGAAGCATGGTCACCCAGACAGAAAAAATATTTTGAGGTAGGAAGCTGCTCCAATTTGGGAGATGCACAGGCAAGAAGACTTAAAATACGTGTAAATGGGGAAAATGGGAAATACTTTGCGCATACACTAAATAATACGGTAGTTGCTCCGCCGAGAATGCTGATTGCTTTCCTTGAAAATAATCTTCAGGCAGACGGCTCCGTCAGGATTCCTGCAGTGCTTCAGCCTTACATGGGCGGCATGACTGAAATCAAATAAGAAAGGATTGAGTCACTGATCATTATTGATCAGTAACTCAATTGCACAATAATCAAAAAGTGAGGTGAGATTCTTGCATAAATTTTTAAAATCAGTGGGGTTTAGTGAGTATACATCAACTAAGAAAATTCAGGAGCTGGTAAAAGATGTGATCCTGAATGCGGAAACCAGAAACTATACCACTCTTGATGGAAAAGAAGATACGGTCCTGGTAGAGTTTTGCAAGGATTTCGCAGAGAACATGGGAATTGCAGTTTGCGGGGAATTTGATGAAAGTGATAACTTCATTTTCTACTATTATTATCCCTACCTGCGCGGAACCGGCATCAGTTCCATGGAGGATGTGAGCGTGGAACGTCATGCGGCAGTGGAATCCTATGCAGGTGTGTGTGATGATATTAAGGTAGGAGTAACTTTGATCTTTTACCTGCAGAACATGATCCCCTATATAAAATACAAAAATGCAGATAAGCTTCCGGTCAGAGGTACCAGCCTGACCTTGTCTGCCCTGGCAAGTCAGGGATCAATTATGATGCCTATCATAAAAAGTGAAAACCAGAAAAAAAAGATTCAGCAGTCCACAATTACAAGGAATCAGCTTATTGAGGCCGCCAGACGGGGAGATGAAGACGCTATTGAAAGCCTGACGCTGGAGGATATGGATACCTACACAACTATCTCCAAAAGAATTCAGAAGGAAGACGTATTCAGCCTTGTTGATACGTATTTTATGCCTTATGGTGTGGAGTGCGATCAATATTCTGTATTAGGAGAAATTTCAGAATACCATACGGTAATGAATAAACTGACAAAAGAAAAGATCTGCTTTATGACGATTAACTGCAATGAATTAACCTTTGATGTATGTATTAATGAAAAAGATCTTTATGGCGAACCTAAAATCGGCCGAAGATTCAAAGGGGTAGTCTGGCTCCAGGGAGCAGTAAATTATCCTGAATAAATCAGAAAAAGGCAGAAAAATAAAATATGTTTTGTGCGTTTCAGTAATTTGAAACTGAGCAGCCTGCAACAGAGAACCCTGGAATAAAGATACCTGGAAAAGAGATATCTGAAAAGGAGATGCCTGCAACAGAAATCCCAAGAAAAAAAGGATTATCAATGAAAAGGAGCCAAAATCAGTTGATGAAACGCACAATAACCAAATATTTATAAAACCGTGAAAAAAAATATGATAATTAATATTATAAAAAGAGTAGACTTTTTCTTTAAAATATAGTATTATACTAGATGTGTTTCCTTAGTTAAATGGATATAACAGCCCCCTCCTAAGGGGCAGTTGAGGGTTCGATTCCCCCAGGGAACGTAAATCCGTACAAAAAGAACAACATCTTTTTGTACGGATTTTTTATATTACCGTATATATTCTTATTTATTGCGGGCAGGAAAGCCCGGCTGCCCCATTAGTACGCTGTCTGAACAGAAATAGAACACTAGCAACATCAGCAAAACCACCAACACCACCATAATGGAAAATGAGCAGCAGAAAAAGACAGACAATAAGACAGACAATAAGGCAGAATAAGAATACAGTATAAAAAACAGTACCGAAAAATACAGGACGGGAAGAATTATGAAAAAGATAAAATTCCAGTTTAAAAGGTTAACAAAAATAAGACAGCAGCTGTATACCATATACTTTGCCGCACTGTTCCTTCCTATTATGATAATCGGTATTTTTCTGCTCATAAATACTTACACGCTTCTTTCCAATTATCACAGAGATCTGTTGGAGGCGGACAACCTGAGGGTGAAGACGATTCTTTTTGAGATGACCACCCAGGTTTATAATATATCCGAAAATCTGGTTTTTGACGCAAATATAAAAGAAATTCTGTCGGCCAACTATACCCAGAGGGAAAAGCTTGTGGAAAAAGCCGGGAATCTGACTGTTGTGGATAATTACGCTCAGAATTATGCGGAAATAGAAAGTATAGAAATCTATACGGATAACCCTACTTTTACAGATTATAAGCAATTTTACCGGGCAGATGAAAATTTACAGAATACCGACTGGTACTGCAAGGCTATTTCCCAGTCCAGTGTCTTCTGGGTCCCCATGACAAGCAGGGACAAGTACGGAAATGAGTATTGGAACCTGAGCCTGGTGCGCAGGCTGCCGCTGGCGGAAGCGGACTATAATGCCGTGCTTGTGATCAAGGTGAGCGATAACTATCTGAGAACCAGGATCAACAGCCAGGAATATGCAGCCATGATATCCGTAAATGACAGAGAGGTTTTTTTCAATTCCAACAGAAGCGAATATGGCATCAGCCAGAAGGTACCCATAGATTATGACAAAAGCTATTATCAGTACACGGGAAAAGAAAAGATAAACGGAGTTACCTATTTTGTGGATGTTTCCACGCTGTACCTATACCAGTCAGATTCCCGCCTATATATCTGTACCATGAATGATTTAGGCTATGTCAGTATTAAAAGGATTCTGACTATCTGTGTGCTCATACTTGCCGTGGCTATTCTGATTCCGGGACTGATCATTCATTTTTTTACCGAATATTTCACCTCCCGCGTGCTCACTCTGAGACAGGCCATGCATCAGGCCAGTACGGAGGATTATGACATCCGCAGCTATATCCAGGGACAGGATGAGATCTCGGAGGCCTTTTCTGATCTTGAGGTCATGGTACGGAATATTAAAAAGAAGGATGCGGAAATGTATGAGGCCCGCATTAATGAGGCGGAGCTTCTGAACGAACAGCAGGTTATGGAATTTAAGATGCTGGCAAGCCAGATTAATCCCCATTTCCTCTACAATACGCTGGAAACCATCCGTATGAAGGCGTTTGCGGCAAATGACAAAGAAGTGGCAAGGGCCATAAAGCTCCTGGGTAAATCCATGCGCTATGTCCTGGAGAACACCGGTACATCCTACACGACCTTAAGCAGAGAGCTGGAGCATGTCAATGTTTATCTGGATATCCAGAAGCTCAGGTTCACGGATAAATTTGACGGCATAACGGAAATAGGGGAGGATGTGGATCCTGAAAAAATATATATTCTTCCCCTACTTCTTCAGCCTGTGGTGGAAAATGCCATACTGCATGGCCTGGAAGAGAGGGAGCATGGAGGCATAATCAAAATCTCCGTAACAAAACATATAGAAGAACAGGAGCTTCTATGCATAGAGGTTTCAGATAACGGCTGCGGAATGACAGAGGAAGAGCTGGCCCAGCTGAGGAGGAACATAGAGCAGAAGGATATGACCAGGAGCAAAAGCATCGGCCTTTATAATATCAACCAGCGTATCAAGCTTACTTACGGAGATGCCTTTGGCATACAGGTTTTATCCGTTCCGGAAGAAGGAACCAGGGTACGCCTTTACCTTCCCGTTTCCAGGATGGCGGAAAAAAACAGCCCGGCAGTTTGCATATAAAAACTGAAAAAATACGGCATATTTCAAAAAATGAATGTATTTTTAACCGGAATTTTACCGTATTTTTATATTTTTAATTCAATTATAATAAATACATCACAAGGATTGAGAAATTCTGTGGTGTATTTTTTTGACAAAAAATACGGATATATTTGTACAGGAAAGGGAGGAAGAAAATGAGCAGTACAAAGTCACGAAAGGAAGTTTTGACGGATAAGCTCTATTATCCTATCAGGATTGCCATTCTTTTATCTGTGGTATTTCTGTTTATACCAAATCTGAATCCGGCAAGAATCTGCGGCATGATCAATAAAAATATGTCGCTGTTCACATCGGGTATTTCTTATTCAACCTTAACGGCGGAGTTCGGCCGCGCCTTCAGGAAGGGCTGGGTGGATGAAGCGTCGATGCAGCTGCTGTTTGCAGCGGCAATGGCGATGTGCCTGGGCATTGTAAGCTTTGGTATCAGCGGTTGTATGTCGCTTGGCAATCTGAAGTTCAAAAAGACAGGCAACGTCATCGGCATTATTGGATGTGTGATTGAGCTGGCAGGTATGGGCGGTATTTACATAGCCTATACACAGGTAGCGCAGACAACCAAGCCGGGTAAGGTGGAACCCATATTTCCTTCGGGACTCTGGCTGATTCTTATTATAACGGTTCTTATACTGGTAGTTTCCATATTGCAGATGTTTTTGCTCCCGAAGCTGAAAAAAGGGACGAAATTCGAAATGCCGACGAAGTTCAGGCTTTTCCTGATGCTGATGCCCTTTGTGGCGCTGGTGGCTGTATTTGCTTACCTGCCGCTGTGGGGCTGGCGTTACGCTTTCTTTGATTATAAGGTAGGCGACGCCATCAGCATGGATAATTTTGTAGGCTTCAAGTGGTTTACAGAGCTGTTTGAAAACCCGGCAACGGTAAGGGATATCGTGCGTGTACTGAAAAATACCCTCGCCATGAGCGGCCTGGGAATCGCAACAAGCTGGCTGCCTATGGCCTTTGCAATTTTCCTTTCCGAAATTAAAAATGTAAGATTCAGAAGATTTGTACAGACCTTTACAACGGTTCCCAACTTCATCAGCTGGGTTCTTGTATACTCCATCGCTTTCTGTATTTTCTCAACAGACGGTTTTGTCAGCAGTATCCTGGTAAACCTGGGAATTTGGAAAGAAGGCGTGAACATGCTGATGAGCGGCGAACACGTGTGGCTGAAAATGCTGGGCTGGGGATTATGGAAAGGTATCGGCTGGAGTGCAATCATTTACATAGCGGCCATTTCCGGTATTGACCAGCAGCTTTACGAGGCGGCAACCGTGGACGGCGCCGGCAGGTTCCAGAGAATGTGGCACATTACCGTGCCCGGGCTGATTCCCACCTTCTGCGTACTGCTTCTGATGTCCATTGCAAACATCTTAAGCAACGGTATGGATCAGTACCTGGTGTTTGAAAATGCAACCAACCAGAACGCCATTATGGTGCTGGATCTGTATGTATATAAATTAGGTATCGGCAAGGGCGCAATCCCTCTGTCTACCGTAATCGGCATGGTGAAATCCATAGTCAGCGTAACGCTGCTGTTCGCGGCCAACGGAGTATCCAAGTTAATCCGCGGCGAAAGCATTGTATAGGAGGTGGAAGCATGGCTAAAACAGCACAGGAAAAAGCGGACTTAAAAGCGGAAAAGCTTTATGAAAAGACACATAAGAAAAAATACAGAACAAGACCGGGCGACATGCTCTTCAACCTGATAAATTACCTGATATTCATCCTGTTTACCGTAGCATGTATTTTCCCGTTCTACTACCTATTTATCAATACAATCAGTGATAACGATCTGGTGGTAAAGGGTGTTATCAACTTTATCCCCAGGGGGCTTCATCTGGATAACTACAAGTCCCTGCTGAACGTAAGCGACCTTTCCAATGCATTCCTGGTATCTGTGGGAAGAACGCTTCTTGGAACCGCATTCATGGTAGCGGCTTCCGCATTTGTAGGATATCTGGTAACAAAGCAGGAAATGTGGGGCAGGAAATTCTGGTACAGATTTTTAATCATTACCATGTACTTCAACGCAGGCCTGATTCCCTGGTTCCTGAATATGCAGATGCTGGGCCTGACGAATACCTTCTGGGCCTACATCATTCCCGGAATCGTTGCCCCTTACAATATTATTCTGGTAAAAACCTATATTGAGTCCATTCCGGCAGAGCTGGAAGAGAGCGCGCAGATTGACGGCGCGACCCATATGGTGATTTTCCGTAAAATCATCTGGCCGCTGAGCAAGCCCATTCTGGCAACCATAGCAATTTTCGGCGCGGTAGGCCACTGGAACTCCTTTACGGATTCCCTGATTCTGATGCAGTCCGCCCCTACGCTGTATACACTGCAGCACAGACTGTACATCTACCTGAATACGGCTTCCAACTTAAGCGCACTGATGGAATCCGGCGGACAGGTAAGCGATGCGGTCCTGAAATCAGCGCTCAGTGCAAAGGTTATTAAATATACCATTTCCATGGTTACAGTTATTCCGATTCTGGTAGTATATCCGTTCATGCAGCGGTATTTTGAAAAAGGTATTATGCTGGGAGCCGTAAAGGGCTGACAGCTGCCTGGAAACAATTTTACATCGGTGTTATCCGTTCAAACGGTTTTAGTAACACAATCATAAAGGAGGAGAAAAAGTATGAAGGCAAAAAAAATTACGGCGCTGCTCATGGCGGCTGTCATGACGGTATCCCTGGCAGCATGCGGTAACTCAGGCGCCACAACAGCGGAGCCCGCGGCAGACAGCAGCACGGAAGCAAAGGCTGACACAGAGGCAGACACAGACGATGCTGACGCGGATACGGAAGCAGCGGCAGCAGATGGGGAATCCTATGATGAGCTGCTGGAGGAAATCATTCCGGAGGAAACAGTGACCCTGGATGTATTTGACCAGCTGGCAAATTACTCCGGAGAGCAGATCGGATGGTTCGGCCAGATTATGCTTGAAAAATTCAACGTTAAGCTGAACATCATTCCCGATCCCGACGGTGTATATGAAACACGTATGGAATCCGGCAACCTGGGCGATATCGTTATCTGGGGAAATGATTCCGATGAATATATGCAGGCAGTACAAAAAGGAATGCTTTTCGACTGGAACGAGGATGATATCCTTTCCGATTACGGCCCGTACATCAAAGAGCATATGCCCTATGCATTGGAGAAGAACACCAACCTTTCCGGCGGAACTACCTATGGCTACGGCTTTGACGTAGCGGTGGATCCCAGCGCCCGCGGTGATATCATGTATACCTGGGATTTAAGATGGGATCTTTACAAGGAACTGGGATATCCTGAAATCAAGAACATGGACGACATGGTAGAGGTTCTGGCCCAGATGAAGGAACTCTGCCCTAAGGATGATAACGGAAAAACCACCTACGGCGTTTCCCTTTTCAACGACTGGGACGGCGACATGGTTATGTTCGTTAAGTCAACGGCTTCCGCTTATTACGGATATGACGAATTCGGTTTCGGCCTTTATGATTCCGAGACACAGGAATATCATCCCTGCCTGGAAAAAGACGGCCCTTATCTGACAGCGCTGAAATTCTACAACAACCTGTACCAGAGAGGACTTCTTGATCCCGACTCACAGACACAGAAATATGACGGTATGGTAGAAGATTACCAGAACGGTACCGCATTCCTGAACGTATTCAACTTCCTGGGATCAGCAATGTACAATTCTGAAACCCATGCAGCTGACGGAAAAGCAATGTATCCCTGCCCTCCGGAAGAAGCGTCGCCTATCGCATACGGCCTGAATGTATACGGCGGAAACAGAATCTGGTCCATCGGCGCCAAGAGTGAATATCCTGAACTCTGCATGGCTATCCTGAACTGGCTTTCAACTCCGGAAGGACGTATGACCGCAGAATACGGCCCTAAGGATGTCTGCTGGTATTATGATGAAAACGGCAAGACCTGCTTCACCGAGCTGGGAAAAGCTGCAAAGCTTGATATCAAGACAGAAATGTCAGACGGCTACTCAGGAACCTTTGAAGATGGTAACTTCAAGATGAACAACCAGACCTGGGCGCTTGATACCGAAAACCTGGATTCCAACGGAGATACCTACAACTACAAGAAATGGGACAGCTTTATTACGGAACCCAATTCTGAAATAGAAGCTGACTGGAGAGAACACACCGGAGCAAGAACCCCTGATGAATACATGGGAAGCAGACCTTTCAAGCTTGCACCCGGAACCACCTACTCCGCAGGAACCAAGTCCGATGAGCTTCTTGTGCTCTGGAACCAGGTTGCCGACTGCATTAAGACAAATTCCTGGAAAGCAATCTATGCTTCTTCCGATGAAGAATTTGATAAGATTGTAGATGAAATGATTGCCAAAGCAAATGAATATGGCTATGATAAATGTATTGAATTCCAGGAGAATGAAGTAAAACTGAGAGCTGCAGCAGAGGATGCTGTGAAATAAACAGTTTATAATTCTTCCGTGATAACAGAACAGGGAAAAGGGATTGTCCGCAGCGGCAATCCCTTTTCAGACATAAAAAGAAAGGGAGCGGCAGCAAATAAAATGGAAAACTATAAAAATACCCCTTTATGGGATAATTCCCTGACAGTGGAGGAACGACTTGATTATCTGGTAAAGGCGCTGACACTGGAGGAAAAAATTGCATGTCTGACCACAGGCTGCCCGGATGTGGAGCGTCTGGGAATCAAGTCCTCTTATATGGGAGGGGAAGCCGCCCACGGAATCGAAGCAAGACATGATCAGGCATTTAACCGTGGGGAACCGGAGCCTACCACATCCTTCACCCAGCCCATCGGCATGAGTGCAAGCTTTGACAGAGAGCTGATCCGGGAATGCGGGCGCTGTGTGGGAGAGGAAGCAAGGGCGCTGTATACAAGAAACGGTGGCGGCGGCCTGTGCAGATGGGCGCCTACCATTGATATGGAACGGGATCCCAGATGGGGAAGGACAGAAGAGGCCTATGGGGAGGATCCCTATCTGTCCGGGGAAATGTCCTCAGCTTATATCAGGGGAATGAAGGGAAATGATCCCTTTTACCTCAGATGCGGTGCAACCCTGAAGCATTTTTATGCAAATAATGTGGAGCATGACAGAATATCCATATCCTCCTCCCTGGATGGGAGAAATAAATATGAGTATTATCTGGAGCCCTTCCGCAAGGCCGTAACAGAAGGCGGTGCAGAGGCAGTCATGACCTCCTATAATGAAATCAACGGCGTGCCTGCCATCGTTAACGATGAAGTTCAGAGAATACTGAAGGACACCTGGGGGCTGCCCGGCCATGTGGTCTGCGACGGCGGGGATATGCAGCAGACCGTATATGACCATAAATATTTCAAGACCCACGCGGAAACGGTGGCTTATGGACTGAAGGCAGGAGTGGACTGCTTTACCGATGATAAGGAAGTGGTTATGGCATCGGCCTGGGAGGCGCTGGAAAAAGGGATGATAACGGAGTCCGATATTGATCGATCCATCCGTAACTCCTTCCGTACCCGCATTCGTCTGGGCTTTTTTGACGGTAACGGGGACTGTCCCTATACAGGAATGGGAGAGGAATACATTAATAATGAAGAGCATCGGGAAATCTGTGCAAAAATGGCAGAAGAGTCAGTTGTCCTTTTAAAGAATGAGAAGGAAGCCCTGCCCATCCTTCCCGGCAAAACAGAATCACTTGCGCTGATAGGCCCTCTCGCGGATGTATGGTATAAGGACTGGTACTGCGGTATTCCGCCCTATTCGGTAACCGTGCTTGACGGGATGAAAAAAGCATATCCGGATACGGAAATCACCTGCACAAGCGGCCTGTCCGATATTTATCTCGTCTGCGGCGGGAAATATGCAGGCCTGGATGAATCCTCCCGGCTGATCCTTACGGATAAGGAGAATGCGGAAGCGTTTACCCTGACTGACTGGGGCACGGGCTGTTCCACGTTAATTGCCCGCAGCAACGGAAAATATGTAACGCTGGAGGAAGGAAGCTGTCAGATAAAAGCGGATAAGGACGAGGCTTTTTCCTGGTTTATCAGGGAATCCTGGAATTTCAGGCAGATCGGGGAAAAGAAAGAAGACGGCGAAACGGAAGAAAGCGGCAAAATAGAGGAATACGGCAAAACAGCCTGGTATCTTGACAGCTGGAACGGCAGGCAGGTGGCAATAGATGAAAAGGGTTACCTTGCGGTGATAAAAACGGCGGAGAAGGCCAACGGGGAAGGCGAAGAGAACGAGGAAACGGCCTGCTTCCTTCGAAGCGGTAAGCCGGCGGTATTTACCATGGAAACCGTAAAAGACGGAATCAGTGAAGCGGTGAAGGCAGCGGGAAGTGCACAGCGTGCCGTGCTGGTGCTGGGCTGTAATCCCGTAATCAACAGCAAAGAGGAAATCGACCGTACTACCCTGGCGCTTCCTCCCTTCCAGCAGAAGCTGGCGGATGCCGTAAAAGAAGCAAATCCGGATACTGTTGTAGTTCTGTTATCCAACTATCCCTACACCATCAACCGGCTTCAGGAAGAAATGCCGGCTATCCTCTGGAGCGCGTCGGGAAGCCAGGAGCTTGGGAACGGGATTGCAGGCGTCCTCAGCGGAAGGACGTCACCCGCGGGACGTCTGAATATGACCTGGTACAAATCAGATGACGATTTGCCGGATATGAATGATTATGACATAATTAAAGGAAAGAGAACCTATCAGTATTTTGACAGGGAGGTATTGTATCCCTTTGGACACGGACTTTCTTACACCTCCTTTTCCTATGGGAAGCTGACGCTGGAAGAAAAGGCTGATAAAATTATAGCCCGCCTTTCCGTGACCAATACCGGCAGCAGGACTGCCGACGAGGTGGTGCAGCTTTATGTACATAAGGAAAAATCCCGCGTAAAACAGCCTGTGATGCAGTTAAAGAGCTTTGTCCGTCTGAAGGATCTTGCGCCGGGAGAAACGGCAGAGGCAGAGCTTATTGTAAACCGGGAGGAGCTCAGATATTACGATGTGATTTCTGAAGCCATGCTGCTGGAAAGCGGAGATTATACCTTCATGGCAGGCGCATCCTCAGGGGATATCAGGCAGCAGGCCGTCCTCCGCCTGGAAGGGGAAACAGCCGGAAAACGCAGTCCATGGGAGGTTACGGCGGCAGATCGATATGATGATTATGAAAACTGCTTTATCCATAAAGGAGTGGAAGGCTATACCTGCGTCATTCCGGGAAAAGCGGGAGACAAGCCGGATGAGGTGAAAGCGGAATTGCCGCAAAATAATGGGGCACTGCCCGCAAAAATAAAAAGCGTGCTTGTCTATCGGGATTTCTGCTTTGAAAGGGCGCCGGAGGAAACCACGTTTACTTTGTACGCGCTGGAGGATGGAAAAATAAAGCTGACGGTAACCCCGGAAGCATCAGAAGGAATTTCCATGGAGATTCCGGTGAAGGCAGGCGCAGGCTTTGAAGAAATGAAAGTGCCGGTTGCAGAAGAATTCAGCCGGCTGAAAGGCGTATGTACGGTAACTGTAGAAACAGAAGGAAAAATAAAGCTCTGCCGGTTCTGCTTCCGGTAGGGATGCAGCAGCTTCAAAAAAAGCCGGAGAGCTTTCATTCTCTCCGGCGCTCTGTCAGTCTGTTTCAGGCAGATTTTTAAGGGGGGGGGTAAAACCATTTTTTCGGTATTCAGCGGGACTCATGCCCGTGTACTTTTTGAATTTCTTATGGAAATAGTCCACATTATTGTATCCCACCTGTCCGGCAATTTCATAAACCTTCAGCCGGTTTTCCTTTAACAGCTCCTTGGAGTAATCGATTCTTCTGTGATCCACATAGGAGTTAAAGCTCTCCCCCATGGTTTTATTGAAGATTTTCCCAAGATAGGCGCTGCTGTAGCCGAAGAGAGGAGCGATTCCTTCCAGCTTGATATTGCTGCGGAAGTTATGATCAATATAATAAAGGATATCATCCAGCACCGTATCACGGGAAGGATTTCCTGTGGCATTCATGATCATTTCCGTCTGTTCTGAAATAAAAAGGATAATTTCATACAGATAATGGCAGCTTTCAATTCTGTCAATAATCTGGGAGTTGGTAGGAAAAGGAATTTCCGCCGAACAGAAAATATGGTTGGCCTTTTCCTTAATGCGCAGGTAAAGATCCGTGAGGAACAGCTTGACGGAGGCAATATCGTTCTTTACATTATAAAGGAATTCCTCAAGGCTGAAAAGTGTCTCAGCCACCTTATTGCGCTGAAAGGCAATGAGATAATCTGTGAGGAGATTGCTGTATTCCTCCAGCTTGTCATTATTGATTTCCAGGGTGATATCCTGTACCTTCGGAAGCGCGTCATAGCCAAGCGTATGCTGGCCCTGCATACAGAAAAAACGCCTTTTCTGCAGCGTGTAGGCCTCTTCATAGGACAGATAGATTTCATCAAGGGACCGGACAGGGCGCCCATAGGCAAGAAAAAGAGTATCCAGGGGACTTCCCTTCTGCGGGGGATTCTTCTCATAACGCTCCAGAAAACCGCTGAATTTATCCAGGGCGAACTGGCCTTTAAGCAGAATAACCTCATTGCCGTCCTCTTCAAAATATTCAAAGGTGTGGTTGCCTTTATTGGTTATTTTAAGAAGATCCGCAAAGCTGTAGCTGATATCCTCCGGGTTCTCGCTGAACTTTTCATAAATGACAACCTGGTAGATGTCGGCGTAAAGATTCATTTCCTCCATTTTCCGGGGAGACAAAAGCGCGGCTTCGGCGGTATTATAGGTCCCGGTTACGATTTCATGGAGGATCACATCCTTGGCTTTATTTTTAAGAAGCTCTATATTTTCGGAGGCGGCGTGCTCTTTTTCCAGGCCTTGCTTTATTTTGGTAATCGCCTGTGAAAGCTCGTCCTCGTCAATGGGCTTGGTGATATAGAAGTCCACGCCGTAACGTATAGCGGTCTGGGCATATGTAAAATCGGAATAGCCGCTTAAAATGATGAACCTCCCTTTATACCCCCGTTCACGGGCGATGCGTATCAAATCCGTCCCATACATTTTGGGCATACGGATATCCAGAAGGACCAGGCTCGGATTCTTCTCCAGGATGGCAGAAAGAGCCTCTTCGCCGTTGGCGGCCTCCCCGCAGATTTCAAAGCCCAGTTCGTTCCAGTCTATAATAATTTTGAGGCCTTCGCGGATATTAACTTCATCATCTGCAATCAGTACGGTTTCCATTGCGTTACCCCTTTTTATTTTTTTCGGATGCTTTGAATAAAAGAAATAGATGAGCAGCAGTTGTAGAATCAGATAACTGTGTATGTTTCGACAGTTACAGTTTAAGTATAGAAGAGGAATAACAGATTGTCAATGTATCCCTCCGAGGGCAAAAATGGGGAAAGCAACCGTGGTTACTGTTCACTCAGTACTGTGCATTTACTGCACAGTACGTAAGAAAGTGATTCAAGAGTGCATAAATCCCATCGCCGCAGGCGATTTTTAATGGATTTATGCAGTTACTGGTCACGGAGTGAACAGTAACCAACCGTAAAGGGACTGATTCATTACAATTTTTTGCAGGTGCGGATTAGGATGGATACATGTTATAATCTGATTATATCCCTGACAGGGACGGTATCGGATGCAAGGAGAAAACGGTATGAAAAAAGGATGGAAGAAAACCCTGGCTGTACTGGCATTATGCAGCCTCGTTATAATCAGCTGCGCGCCCGGCAAGAAGGAAGAAGAATGTCCCTATGAGGATTTTATCGTAGTGGATGTATTTGATTCCCTGGCAAATGTCCAGGGAATACAGTCAGGCTGGTTTGCCAAAATTGTTAAAGATAAATTCAACATGGAGCTGAATATCATAGCCCCCAATGTTTCCGGCGGCGGGGATACCCTGTTTGAAGTCCGATCCGCTGCCGGAAACCTGGGTGATTTGATCATTTGCCCTGCGGAAAATGGGGCTCTTCAGGATATGGTGACGGCCGGACTTCTGATTGATATGGAGCCGCTGATAAAAGACCGCCAGATTATGCGCTTTGAAAGCGCCATCCGTGATCTGAACGGAAGCGTATCACAGCCCGGAATTTATGCAATCCCTTCAGAAGTATCCCTGAATTCCCCCCAGACGCCCATGGAGGATCCTGATCCTATCTACGGCCCTTATGTCAGATGGGATCTGTATAAGAAGCTTGGTTATCCCAAAATGGACACCCTGGAGGATTTGCTCCCGGTGCTCAAACAGATGCAGGAGCTGGAGCCAACGTCGGAAAACGGGGACAGGACCTATGCCTTTTCTTTTTTCAAGGATTGGGATTCCAATCTGATGAATGCGGTAAAACAGCCCTGCTGTTTTTATGGTTATGATGAGTACGGCTTTGTTCTGGTGAAGGCGGACAGCAGTGATTATCAGAGCATTATTGAACCGGATTCTCTGTATATGCGGGTTCTGAAATTGTATTTTGACGCAAATCAGATGGGGCTGGTGGACCCGGAATCCAGTACGCAGTCCTATGAAAGCTTTGAAAATAAATATAAGGAAGGCCAGATATTGTTCTGTACATGGCCCTGGGTTGCCCAGCCCGCATATAATACGGAAGCCAGAGTCAAGGAAGGAAAGGGCTTCATGATGGCGGATATCAATGATATGGTCATCTATTCCTACGGCTGCAGCTCAGCAGGAAACCAGAAGGTAGTTATGTCCATTGGCTCCCAGGCAGAGGATCCAAAACGGCTGGCGGCATTTATCGACTGGCTGTATTCCCCGGAAGGAATCCGCAGCAACAGGGCACAGACATCCGGCGGTATGGCCGGCCCGGAAGGCTTGTGCTGGGAATATGGTGAGGATGGCCCTGTTTTAACAGATTTTGGAAATAAAGCATTAATGGGAGAGGATGTGGAGGTTCCCGGTGAATGGGGAAGCGGGACCTGGTCGGAAGGCATATCCACCCTGAATTACAGCACCGTTGCTTCCTGTGAACTGGATGATAAGGGTTATCCATATGCCTATCTTTTATGGGATTCCGTAAGGAATATGGATATTTCCCCGCTGGAACAGGACTGGAGAGATAAAATGGGAGCGGACAGCGCCATGGAGTACCTGAAGAAAAATAACAAGCTTCTGGTATCCCCCGGCACCGGCTACATGGCTCCTCAGGAAAATTCCGAAATGTCCGCAATCAGGCGTCAGTGCCGCAAGGTTATCCAGGAGTATTCCTGGAATATGGTATTCGCTGACGATGAACAGGAATTTAACCGCCTGTACGATCAGATGTACAAGGAAGTGATGGAGCTTGGTTATGAAACCATGCTGGAGGTTGACCTGCAGAACGCAAAGGCCAAGGAGGCCGCCAGGTGGGAGGCTGTGGAGAGGTTTGAGGAAAATAAGAAATTAAATCAATAACAATTATCAGAAATAACATAAATTAAAAATTATGGGACACGGCTCATTCGAGCCGTGTTTTATTTTATTGCAATACTAATCCTTTTTTATACCTTCGGAACTCTCAGGTTTAAAGATCGTTTTTAAAGTAACTATACATAATTTTAAATCCAGCTTCCTGCTGGTTTCTGACGATAGATTGTAGAGTGTTGTGATTAGCACATTTGAGGGTCAAAAAACGACAGAATAAGGTCAGAAGATAATTCCTACTATTGGATTTGATAAAATACAAATAACCATATAAATATTCTGGACAGTGTAAAGTTTTAGGGAAAAAAATAATCCATTCAAGCAATTTTTTGGCCTTCTTTAATCGTCTAAAACCAAAGGAGAAAAAAAGTGATTCGTATAGCAATTTTGGATGATTCTGATAAGGATAGAACTTTTATAGGTAATATAATTAATAAATATTTCAAACATAAGGAAATCCGTGTAGAAATTCATACGTTCTTAAAAGCAGAGATCTTACTTATAGAACTAAGGGAAAAGGAATACTACGATATTTTTATGTTGGACATTGAATTACCGGAGCAAAGTGGAATTCTGGTAGCAAAAGAGACCAGAAAATATTTACCTGAGTCATTTGTAATTTTTATATCTAATTATGAGGAATATGCATTGGAAGGCTACAAAGTCAGTGCATTTCGTTATATTACTAAAGACATGCATAGGCTTGAACACTTATTAAAGGAAGCTTTAGATTGCATTGTACCAATAATTGAGCAGAAAAATGAAAAAGAATATTTATATATAGCAGGCAGTTCCTTTGGAAAAATACTATATCGTAATATCTATTATATTGTTAAGGATCATAAATACATAATTTTATACTATCGCGGTGGTGTAATAAAAGAAAGAAAGACGCTACAGGAAGTATATCAGGAACTGGATGCGGAGGAGTTCTTTTATATTGACAAGGGATGTATTGTAAATATTAGCCATGTATGTTCCTGCGACAGAGAAAGGGTTTGTCTTACCGGAGGGACAGAACTTCATATCAGCCGTTCAAAATATGAAATGGTCAGACAAAAAGTCCTTACCTATTGGGGGAAGGTTAAATGATGGTACATGTAATATTATCAGTAATTGAAGTTTCTTTTCATATGTTGGTGGGAATGGGATTGTTTATAGGTGTTTACGGAAGAAAAAAGGGAGGTGTAAAAGCTTGTGCATATCTGATGACAGGATTGTGTTTTATAATGGAATTATATAATAACTATTACAGTCAGATATCATTAACAGCAGTAGTATTTATTTCAGTAGTGGAAGGTATCTGTCTTTGGATATGGAGCGATTGTAAGTGGAAGACTTCTTTTAGCTGGTGTCTGTTTTATAATAATTTCTATGTTTTATGCATTCTGCCGGCCCTTATTCTGGTTGGAGTTAATTCAGATTATAGTCTGGCACAGCTTATCCGTGTAGAAAATATACTGATAAGGTTATACGGTTGTGTAATTCTTTTAACTTTTTTTCTTATATTAAGGTACAATTTTAGAAAAATTAAGAGTTTTCTGAGAATAATTCTGAGCAGGTATTTATATTTAGTGCTGGCAGCTGGTATTTTTGAATGGGTTATGGGAATAGGTCTATGGAATCTGGGAATTGATGGATTTTCAACGCATGTATTTTGGCTGGCGGTACTATTAATTCTCTGCCTGATATTTCTTATATTATTTTTGGGTGTTTTTTTATTATATAAAATAGCTGAAACTAAACTAAGTATAATGTATATCAATGAAAAAAGTATAAAACAAAATTTCAGATTAATAATGCAGGAGCAGGATAAAATAAGAAAAATCAACCATGATCGAAAATATGAATTCCAGTACCTTTTAGAATGTATGGAAAAGGAAGAATATCAGAAGGGAAAAGATTATATTATTGAGAAGTATGCGCAATTTAAGAAAGAACAGATGGTCAGAATCTGGACTGGCTGCAATGGAATTGACAATCTGCTTAACAATGCCGGAAGTCAGGCTAAGAAAAAATGTGTTGAGCTAAAGCTGGAAACTGAAATTATGGAAAGCCCGATTAAAGAATATGATTTTTTTGCTGTTCTGGGAAATCTACTGGATAATGCGATAGATGCTGCGGCAAAGTGTGACGAAGGAAGGAGGAGCGTAGAACTTAAACTATACAGGGCAAATAATATTACTGTACTCAGTCTGAAAAACAGCTATTCGTCAGAGCCGAAAAAAAAGAAAGGGAAATTTTTATCAGCTAAAGAAGGAAGGGAGCATGGATGGGGAATTGAAAATGTAAAAGGGATAGTGGAACGTAATCAGGGCAGAATGGATATCAGTTATGGAGATGGTATTTTTACAGTACAGGTTACATTTGGAATGTGAAAATAAACAAGGAAGCATCTTTGACAAGTTCTTTCAGGAATTATGTGTTTATGGCTTACCGTGAAGAGTTATCGGAAGCGGTGACGGCTAATCAGACACAGGAAAACGGCAGGAGAAAAGGATGAGAGAAAAAAACTTATTGGAAGTAAAAAAGTATATCGAAGGAATTTAAAGAAGGTGTGGCAATAGACAATATTTCTTTTAACGTAGATAACGGGAAAATTATTGGATTTGTGGGACATAACGGTTCAGGAAAGACAGTGCTTTTTAAATGTATTTGTGGATTTTACCAGGTTACAAAAGGTGAGATATTGATTAATAAAAAGAAGGTTGGAATTGGAGATCAGATGCCGGGAAATATAGCATTCACCATTGAGGAACCTGCATTTTCAGGTGAGTACAGCGGCCGAAAAAATTTAGAATTTCTATATGAGCTTAGGCATAAAAGAGATTCAGGACATATAAAGAAAATTATGGAGAAGGTAAATCTTGATTATAATAGCAAAAAGAAGGTATCAAAATATTCCCTGGGAATGAAGCAACGACTGGCCATAGCGCAAGTGTTAATGGAGGATGAACCGATTTTAATAATGGATGAGCCAATGAATGGACTCGATAGAGAAGGAATAAAGGATATCAGGGAACTTATATTGGAAGAAAAATTAAAGGGGAAAATTATTTTATTGGCAAGCCATAACAGTGGAGATATTGAATACTTATGTGATGAAGTTTATGAGTTAGAAAATGGAAGAGTAATAGGGAAGAAATAAAAGAAAGAATTTAAGGAAAATATATTCAGACAATTGCATTAAAATACAAAACTATTAGCACTATATAGCCAAATTAAAGGCAGCAAAGGAGGACTATGAACAAAAGAAAAAAAACAATTGTAATAATAACCCTTATCTGCATTTCAGGAGTTTTACTCGCTGCCTGTACAGCAAAAAATTCATCTGATAGCACCATGCAGGAACAGACCGATGATTCCACTGGAAAAACACAGGAGTATGAATCAGAGGAAACAGAATCCTTGGAAAAGGAAAATCTGCCTGAAGCCACAGGGGCACTGAGCTATCTGACCGGACTTCCAATTGAGGAAGAACAACAGAACAAAAGACCGCTTGCAGTAATGCTGAGTAATATCAGGGCCAGCTGTCCGCAGACCGGAATAGAAAAAGCTTCAATTATTTATGAAGCACCGGTAGAGGGACGAATTACCCGCTTAATGGGATTATTTGAGGATTGGGAATCTATTGAAAAAATTGGATACATACGAAGCAGCAGAGACTATTTTGTATATTGTGCCCTGGAACATGATGCTGTTTATTGCCACTTCGGACAGGCCACCATGTATGTGGGCGCGCTGCTGAACAGCGACAGGGTGGATAATATCAGCGCAGCAGTTGCAGGAATTGACCATCCTGCTTATGATGTATTCCGCCGCACAACAGACAGAAGAGCGCCTCACAAT
Source organism: Eisenbergiella massiliensis (assembly GCF_003435485.1). NCBI lineage: Bacteria > Bacillati > Bacillota > Clostridia > Lachnospirales > Lachnospiraceae > Eisenbergiella > Eisenbergiella massiliensis. The sequence continues at coordinate 56,841 of NZ_QVLV01000001.1, read as the reverse complement.
GTGGTGGCATCAGGAAAAGACATTTTGAAAAATGTAGAGCGCTTTGGATACAGTCTGGAATACCATGATACCTTTCAACCCAAATTTACATTTTTAAGCAGTGATGATGCCGATATATATAAGAATATGCCGGATGTAAATATTATTTATCCAGGCGGACAGGCATCAGACGGTGCCAACGGCTACAGCCGTATTCAGGCTTATTTCCAATATGATGGAGAAAAATACTACCGTTATCAATACGGCGGTCCCCACATAGACGAGGCAACAGGAAATCAGCTGACGTGTGATAACGTAATACTACAGTACTGTTATGGCGAGGTAAGGGATGAAAATGACTATCTTGCCTTTGGGTGCCACGGTGACAATGGACTTCCTGTACAGGTATTCACACAGGGAAAGGTAATTAATGGGACATGGTCCCGGTACAGTGACAATGACCCGGCCGTTTATCTGGACGAAGCCGGAAACCCCATAAAACTGACTCCCGGAAAAACATGGATTTGTATTATATGGGCTGATTATGCGGAGGATGTTGAGCTTGTCAGATAGTGAAAGGAAAATAAATATGGTACATAAAAAAAGCATTATAAAATTTATTCTTATATTATTATTGGTTTTAATCGCTGTAATACTTATAAGAATAGCCCTGTTTTCTGTGCATGAAAAGGATGAAAGGCCAATTTCAGTTGAAGAGACAGAGATCCAGATGGAGCAATAAAAAGCAGAGTGTTTTGATTATCTCATCATAACTAAAAATTAACTGATTCATATCCATGAGACAAAAATCGGCAGAAATAAAATAGAAACCGGCCACCGGACCGTGAAAGCCTCAATTCCCTTTCACAGCCGGCGGCCGGTTCTTTAGTAATTAAAGTTGCGGGGGCGCCAAAGTTTTCTATGTCCGTAACATATGGCACAGCTAGAGTCCCCTGTATCATTCAATATGCACTGCGCCTTTATTCCGCTATCTTCGCACCGCAGCATCCGCAGAAAACAAAGCCGTCCTTCATTTCGGCGCCGCATACAGGACACTTCCTGGCAGGCTTTTCCCCGGCTTCCTTTGCAGGCTCCGGCTCCAGAAGAGAGCCGCACTGCGTACAGAACCGCAGGCCTTCCTGATTCAGGGCCTGGCAGGCGGGACAGACCACCATGGATTCCGGGGCCGGATCAGGTTTCTTTTCCGGTTCGGCAGCAGCAGTGTCTCCGGTATTATTTCTGTTTTCCTCCGGCGGCCGGGCTTCGTCATTATCCGCGCTGTTTCCTTTGGGGTTATTTTCCCGTTTTATCCGCTCGATCTCAGCCTTTGCCTGCTCAATCGCCTCATAATGTGTGGCGGCGGCAGCGCAGAAATCCTGGATTTCTGTGTCGATGGGTTCCTCCCCTGCAAATTTTTTATAATAAAAATCTCCGATCTTATTCAGTTCTTCTGCAGCAGCATTCTTTTCTGAAGAAATTTTCGCATTGAGCTTTGTGATCTCAATGGCGTCGTTTGTCCTGTCCCCGATATTTTTTGCGATATTACCAATCTTGTCTAAAAAGTCCATATGAGCAATACCTCCTTTTTCCCTATTCTATATTTATATATGTGGTATAACAAGTAAAATTTTATTAAGCTTCTATTAAATTAATTGGAATCCCGGGCTAAACGTGTTATTCTTTGCATATAGCAGGTGTAACTGTCTCTGTAACGGGAGCAAAGGAGCAGCCGGGAAAGGAAAACCATGTTGAATTTAGGATTTTATTTTTGTCTATTATTAGGAATTATCTTTTTGATCCTCGGAATTATTTTTGCTTTTCTTAAGGAGAAGGGCGCGATGCTGATTAGCGGTTTTAATACCCTGCCTGAAAGAGAGCGGGAAAAATACGACAAGGCGCGAATGAGCCGGGATCAGCGGAACCTGTTTTTTCTGTGGTGCGTCGTATTCCTGATTGGGGGAGCGCTGTCGTATTTTGTAAACACATATTGTGCCATTCCGGCTTTTGCCGTCTGGCTGGTTCTGTTTTTCCGCGAGGTCCATATAGATACGGAAAAGGCTTTTGGCAAATACCGTAAATGAGTTCCTGACGGAACAGGCTGAAATATTTACGCCGCCAGATGGCTGACGGTGCGGCCGCAGCGGAACGGTTGTTATATATATGCATTTTCCTGTAAAATAATACCCCCTGCCGGTTAGAATTGATGCCGGCAGGGGGTGTGTCCTTAGGGGGAATCACCTATGTAATTAGAAATCTACTTCTAAGTCATAATAGCAGCACTTCAAAAGTTTTTCCATTTCCTCCTGTGTGGGGATACGGGGATTGCTGCCTGTGCAGGCGTCTCCGATAGCAAGCTCCGCAACTGCGGGAAGCTTGTCAAGGAATTCCTTCTCGTCAATGATGGAATTATCTGCAATAAGCCCTCCTTCTCCGTAATTCTTGATTGCGAGAGGAATATTCAGCATTCTGTTCATATTGCGCAGCTCTTCAATTAAGGATTCAACCAGTTCTTCGGTGGTATTTCCGGGAAGGTTGATAAATCTGGCAATATCTGCATATCTTTCAGAAGCTTCTGCATTTGCCGCATTGAATTTGATTACCTTGGGAAGGTACATTGCGTTTGCAGCCCCGTGGATAATATGTCCGCCGGAGAAAGCAGCGCCGGTCTTGTGTGCCATGGAATGAACAATTCCCAAAAGTGCATTGGAGAATGCCATACCGGCCAGGCACTGGGCGTCATGCATCTGATCGCGGGCGTCCATATCGCCGTCATAGGATTTCTTCAGATAGTCATGAATCATCTTGATGGCATGGAGAGCCAAAGGATCCGTGTAATTGCAGTGAAGCGTGGATACATAGGCTTCTACCGCATGTGTCATGGCATCCATACCTGTATGGGCTACCAGCTTCGGAGGCATTGTCTCCGCAAGGTTAGGATCAACGATGGCAACGTCGGGCGTAATGTTAAAGTCTGCCAGAGGATATTTAATACCCTTCTGATAGTCCGTGATAACTGCAAAAGCGGTAACCTCCGTTGCTGTTCCGGATGTGGAGGAGATAGCACAGAAATGAGCTTTCTGGCGCAGCTCCGGGAACGCAAAAGGAGTAATCAGATCTTCAAAGGTAGTGTCGGGGTATTCGTAGAATGCCCACATGGTCTTGGCTGCATCAATCGGTGAGCCGCCGCCCATGGCAACGATCCAGTCGGGTTCAAATTCCTGCATCATTTTCGCGCCGCGCATAACTGTTTCTACGGAAGGATCGGACTCAACGCCTTCAAAAAGCTTCACTTCCATGCCGGCTTCCTTCAGATATTCTTCAGCCTGTCCGAGGAATCCGCCTCTCTTCATGGAACCGCCGCCAACAACGATGATGGCTTTCTTTCCTTTCAGATTCTTAAGCTCTGCGAGTGATCCCTTTCCATGATATAAGTCACGCGGTAAAGTAAAACGTCCCATTGCTAAAATACCTCCTTAAATTTGTATGATTACCGGGTATGTCATGCCCCCCTTGATTGACATCTCGATTTGTTAATATTTTAACACTTTGGGACTGCAATGTCAATTCAATTGGAGAAAATAAACAAATAAATAAATCTGAATATAAAAAATATTAAATAATTTCAATAAATTATATGATATAAATATCTGGATATTCAAAGTTTTGACGGACAAAAATCGGGCAGAAGAAACATGGTACAACCATATTACCCAAATGCAAATAATATGAAATATATGAGCAGAGAGTTAAAAATACATGGTTTTATCAATATTGAATTATTTTCCTTCCTATAGTATGCTGTTTACAATAGGATACGGGGGAAGCAAAGCATGGATATCAGTGTATTAATCGTAGATGATGACAAATTAGTAGTGGATAAGCTTGTAGAAGGAGTAAACTGGACACAGCTTGGTATCGGCACGGTGCTTACTGCATATAACATCAGGCAGGCCATGGAAATACTGAACGAGGTATCCGTAGATATCCTCCTGTCAGATATTGAGATGCCTCAGGGAAGCGGACTGGAGCTGCTGGAATGGGTACGGAATAAGGAAATACCTGTAGAATGTATTTTTTTAAGCAGCTATGCTTACTTTGCTTACGCACAGAAAGCAATTAATTTAAAATCAAGGGAGTATATGCTCAAGCCCGTCTCCAACAGGGAACTTGAGGAGGCCTTGAGAAGTATTGTGGAAGTAATTAGCAAGAAACGTGAGGTCCAGGCAGAGGGGCAGGATAAAAGGGCGGCTTTTTGGGAGCGGTATCTGCTGCAGGAAAATGGGAATCCTGCTTTGCTGGAAAAGGCATACAGGGATGGAACCTGTTTGGCAGAGGCGGAATATAACCTGGAAATTATCAAGGCATTTCCGGATTCCGATATCAGAAAGAAAAAGGATCTGGTGTTGTATCATTTTGTCATTGAAAATATAGCTGCTGAATATCTGGAGGAGCATCAAATCAGTCTGGAGGCGGTTATCAGGGAAAGTGATTACGAGTGGGTGCTGGTTATACGGGGCAGCGGAACGCCGGAGCAGCTGAAGGAGGATTCCATTCAGCTGAAGGCCTGTCTGGAGAAAGCGCTTCATATGAGAGTCTGTATCTATATGGGTTCGCCCGCTTTAGTCCAAAAGCTGGGAGAAAGCAAAAAAATCCTGGAACAGATGGAACAGGAAGCCGTTCCCGGAGACAGTGGCATGCTGTATGAGGAGGAATGGGACAAAAGGGAAATTGCATATGTATCGCCGCCGTGGGAGATATGGGAAAAAGAAATGACGGCTTCAGATATGATTGAGGATACACAGGAAAAGCTGCTGTGCTTCCTGAAGGATCTCTGGGACAGGAACCAGGTAACGATTTCGGTTTTAGAACAGTTCAGAAGAGAAATGATGCAGATGATTTACCGTTACCTGAATAAGCAGGATGTGCTTATTACCAGGATCTTTGACGGCAAGGAGTTTGACGAGCATTATGAAAAGTCTGTTGCCACGCTTCCTGATATGGAAATGTTTATTAAGTATATATTCGAAAAGCTGGCAGGCTTTCAGCACCAGGATAACCGCCAGGAATCAGTTGTGGAACAGATGAAGCAGTATATTAATGAAAATCTGAAAGAGGATCTTTCCAGGAAGACGCTTGCAAAAGCTGTATATCTTTCTGAAGATTATGTCTCCAAGATTTTTACGAACGTAACAGGAATATCCATTCCCAATTATGTGGCTTCCTGCAGGATGCAGAAGGCGCAGGAGTTTTTGAAGTATTCTTCCCTGACTGTAAGCAAGATAGCCCTGGAGGTGGGGTACAGCAATTTCTCCTATTTCAGCAAAACCTTCCGGGACTATGCGGGATGTACGCCAAATGAGTACAGAAACAGGGTTAAGAATTAGTAGCAGTTGGTTTCTGAACGGTTACAGGAGTTAAGGTCAGTATATTAAAAGAAAAATGATACTGTGGGAAAAACAGACGGCCGGAGAAAATTGTTCATATTCTGAACATATTTCCGGCTGTCTTCTTTTTTTTGTTATTTTCCGGGATTATGCATACTTTAACAATAAATTTTTGCACAGTTTTAATAAAGATTAACATTTTTAAGCTGTGAATAACAAAATTGTGTATTTTTTTATTATTCAGGTCTGCTGAAAAAACCTTTTTTTTGTTAACAGAAGAACTTAGAATTTATAGATAAATTGTTTGTGAAACTGTACAATGTACCCATAAATAAAAACAATTGTTTGTGTAATTGTTCAACAAAACTAATGACTAATATACTGATAGACGGAAAACGGCACAAAAATTGTAAATAAGAGGGAGTGATGAAAAGAGTGGCACGACAGAAATCAGCAGTAAATGTTGCACAGCCGGTCAGTTTCGGAAAGAGGTTAAAAAGAAGCGGTTCCCTGTATTTATTAATGCTTCCTTCTCTTGTGATTATGTTTCTATTTACCTATATACCGATGTACGGCGTAACCATTGCATTTAAGGATTTTACGCCTGCCCGGGGAATTATGGGAAGCAGCTGGGCAGGGCTGAAGTATTTCAGGCAGTATTTTAATTCATACCAGTTCTGGATTACCATTAAGAATACCCTGGTAATCAGTATCTACAGTATTATTGTTACCTTCCCGCTGCCGATTGCGCTGGCCCTGATGTGCAATCAGATGACAAGAAAAGGGTTTAAAAAGTTTTTCCAGGTATCCACATATCTTCCGCATTTTATATCCACCGTTGTTATGTGCGGTATGATTATCCTCTTCCTGTCTCCCAGCCAGGGGATTATAGCAAAGCTGTTGGGCTATCTTGGAATCACACTACCCAACCTTATGGGGCAGCCTTCCGCTTTTTCCAGTATTTATGTATGGACGGAAGCATGGCAGCATGTAGGATGGGACAGTATCCTTTATATAGCGGCCCTGTCAGCGGTCGACCCTTCCCTGTATGAAGCGGCTACCATGGACGGCGCAAGCAAATGGCAGAAGCTTGTAAACATCGATATCCCGATGCTTCTTCCTACCGCAACAATTATGTTTATACTCCGTACCGGAAGCATTATGAGCGTTGGATTTGAAAAGGTTTATCTGCTTCAGAATACCCTGAACAGCAGTGCAAGTGAGATTATTTCCACTTATGTGTATAAGATGGGTCTGGTAAGCAGCCAGTATAGCCTGTCGGCGGCAATCGGCCTGTTCAACAACATAATAAACCTGGTATTGCTCCTTTCTGTGAATTATATTTCGAAGAAGATGAGTGATACTTCACTGGTATAGGGGGAAGAAAAATGGCGCGACAAAAAGAAATGGCCAGTACCGGAATAAAAGTCAGAAAATCAGCAAATGACAAAGTATTTGATTTTTTCCTTTATCTCCTGGCAGCTATCATCATAATAATTGTTTTGTATCCGATGTACTTCATTGTTATTGCTTCTATCAGCAATCCGGCGGATGTATCGGCAGGAAATATTGTATTGCTGCCCAAAGGAATCAATTTCAAAGGATATATGAAGCTCGGGGAATATACGCAGCTTTGGGTCGGATATAAGAATACCATACTATATACATTATTAGGGACAGTGCTTTCCCTGGTGGTAAATATTCCGGCTGCGTATGCGCTTTCCAGAAAGGAATTGTGCGGAAAGAAGCTGTTTACAATTTACTACCTGATCCCTATGTTCTTTACAGGCGGCCTGATACCTACCTATCTGGTAGTAAAGGATTTCAACCTGCTTGATAATTTCTGGGTAATGGTAGTTCCATTCTCTGTTATTACTTATTATATTATTGTGGCAAGGACGTTTTTTAACAACAGTATCCCGGATGATTTATGGGAAGCCGCCCAGATTGACGGCTGCGGCAACCTGAATTTCTTCTTCAAAATCGTTCTTCCCCTTTCCAAGGCGGTAATCGCGGTAATCGCGCTGTGGACGGCGGTTGGACAGTGGAATTCCTACTTTAATGCTTTGATTTACCTGAGAAGTCCCGAACTGCAGCCCCTGCAGCTTGTTTTGAGAAATATTCTGATAAGCAACCAGAAAATCAGCGCCATGACCACAGGCGCCGCCGCAGTTGAGGCAAAGCAGATGGCCGACCTGATTAAATATGCAATCATTGTAATATCCTCGGCGCCTATTATGTGTATGTACCCTTTTGTGCAGAAATACTTCAATCAGGGCGTTATGCTAGGTTCCCTGAAGGGATGAGAAAAATTACAGGCAGCCTGTCCGCTGAATGTGCGGACCTGCCTGAACTGTTTCAAAGGTATTACTTGCTTCGTAAGCAAATGTACATTATAAATTGTTATTAAAGAAAAGGAGAGATGAAAATGAGCTATTGGAAAAAAGCACTGAGTATTGGTCTGGCAGCAGTAATGACCGCATCCATGCTTGCAGGCTGCGGCGGAAGCGGCGGAGCTGCAAAGGAGACGGCAGCATCGGGAGGGGATACTGCAGGAACCCAGGCTGCGGCGGATAATACGGCTTCAGAGGATATTCCTACCTATACAATCGCAACTGTTCGCTGGACGGATGCATGGCCTACTGATTTCCTGGAAAGCGGATTTATGAAGGAACTGGAAGAAAAGCATGGAATCAATATTGAGTGGCAGGTTTATTATGACAGTGACTGGCAGGAGCAGAAATCCCTTCTGCTGGCATCCGGGGACCTTCCTGATGCATTCTTTGGTTCTATCTGCCTGAAGGATACGGATATTGCCCAGAATAAGGACTATTTCCTGGAACTTACCGACCTGATTGATCAGAATATGCCTAACCTGAAAGCAGTTTTTGAAAAAGAACCCGAGCTGCTGGCACGGGCAAAGGATCGTAATGGGGAAATCTACAGCCTTGTAAAGAAGCTGCCCTTAAGGCCTGAGGTATGCGGCAATGTTCTGTATATCAATAAGGACTGGCTGGATAATCTGGGTCTGGAAGTTCCCAAGACCTATGAGGAACTGGAAAGCGTACTGGAAGCATTTGCAACTCAGGATGCGGATGGAGACGGCGATCCCACAAATGAAATCGGAATTACCGGCAATGTAAGCTTATATACCTTAAGCGGATGTTTGAGAAGCTATCTGTCACCCTTTGGTACCATGGTAAGCAGGGATAACAACTATATGGGCCTTGTAGACGGGAAACCTGTATTCATGCCGGTGGAAGAAAACTATAAAGAATCAGTTAAATGGTTCAGCGACATGTATCAGAAGGGAATTATCGACCCTGAGTTCTTTACCCAGGAAGAATCCATGAGAAGAAGTAAACTGCAGGCAGAAGGCGGTTCACAGGTAGGCCTGGTTTCCGCATGGACTGCAGATGCTGAGACAGGTCTGAACGCAGGACAGTTCATTCCTCTTGAAGCCGTTACAGGACCTGATGGAAAACATCATGTTGAAAATGCGCAGAACTTCCTTGATATTTCTGACAGAGAGCTTTTAATCACAAAGAACTGTGAAAATCCTGAGAAGCTTCTTGCATGGGCGGATGATTTCTATACGGATCTGGCTTCACTGCAGACCTTCTACGGCTCCATTCCGGATCAGGTGAAGGATAATGGAGACGGCACTTATGAAGTACTTGTTCCCACTGACGGAAGTTCACTGGATACATCTGCCTGGTCCAATTCCATGCGTGACTTCGGGCCGAAGTATATGAATCCTGAATTCTATGATAAGGTAAGCCTTCCTGCAGACCAGGGCGATGGAATCAAGCTGTCTGAGGACGCTGTCAACGGCAAATATGTTGCTGAGGACAATGTAGTCGCTTTCCCTATGGTAAAATACACAGATGAAGAACTGACACAGCTGACATCTCTTGGTACGGATATTTATAAATACGTGGAAGCACAGTTCGCACACTGGGTAGTTGACGGAGGCATCGATGAAGAATGGGATGCTTACCTGAAACAGCTGGATAACATGGGCTTACAGGATCTGCTGACAATTCAGAACCAGGCTTATGATGCATACCTTGAATCCATGGGCAAATAAATAATTACCGGGTGCATATCCTGTGGGGTGTGCACCCTGTTTTTAGCTGAAGAGCAGAGTAAGAAAGGATAAATTATGATTTCAGAAAAAAACAACTGCCTTATTTACCAATACGATAATGAAACAGTGCAGATCGAAGCATGGGGGAAGAATGCGGTCAGAATAAGGGCCACCATGAATGCTTCTTTTACCGGACATGACTGGGCGCTGGAGGAAAAGCCGGAGAGCCTGGGAGAAATACAGATATATGATGACAAGGATGCATCCGCTGTTGTCTATGCCAATATGTACAGCGGGAAAAATGAATCCTTTGGTTCCCTTACGAACGGGAAAATCACGGCAACAGTCAATGCGGATGGCGTGATCTCCTTCTATAACCAGGACAAAAAGCTTCTTCTTAAGGAGCAGTGGAAACGGCTGAAGGACACACCCAGTATGCCCTTAAATGTTTACGGCAGGGAATTTAAAGCTGTAGCGGGAGATTCCTTCCGTACAGTTTCCAGGTTTATAGCGGATGATGATGAAAAAATATTCGGAATGGGACAATATCAGCAGAAATATATGAATATGAAGGGCTGTATGCTGGAGCTGGCGCAGAGAAATTCCCAGGTAAGCGTTCCTTTTTATGTGTCCAGTATCGGTTACGGATTCCTATGGAATAATCCGGCGGTAGGCAGGGTAACCTTCGGTATAAACGGTACGGAGTGGCTTGCTGAATGTACGAAGGAGCTGGATTATCTTGTTATTGCAGGAGATACGCCGGCGGAAATAGAAGAAACCTATATGGGGCTTGTAGGTAAAGCGCCCATGATGCCTGATTATGGAATGGGCTTCTGGCAGTGTAAGCTGCGCTATCAGACACAGGAGCAGCTGTTGGAGGTTGCCAGGAAATACAAGTCACTGGGACTTCCTCTGGATGTGATTGTTGTGGACTTCTTCCATTGGACACAACAGGGCGAGTATAAATTTGATGAAAAATACTGGCCGGATGTCCCGGGAATGTGCAGGGAATTAAACGAGATGGGAATCAGGGTTATGGTTTCCGTATGGCCAACCGTGGATTACCGTTCGGAGAATTTCCAGGAAATGATGGAAAAAGGTTATCTGGTACGTACGGAAAGCGGTGTGCGCATTGCCATGACCTGCTTTGGCCAGGAGCTTTTCTTTGATGCTACAAACCCGGATGCCAGAAGCTATGTATGGAGCAAAATCAAACAGAACTACTGGGATAAAGGTGCAAGGCTGTACTGGCTGGATGTGGCGGAGCCGGAATACACTACCTATGACTATTCCAATTACAGATATCAGCTGGGAAGCGTAATGGAGGTAGGAAATATTTATCCGAAAATGTATACACAGGGCTTCTATGAAGGTATGAAGGAGCAGGGGGATGAAATGCCCGTAAACCTGGTTCGTTCCGCCTGGGCCGGCAGTGCGAAGTATGGCGCGCTTGTTTGGTCAGGTGATATTGTCAGCACCTTTGAATGCTTCCGCAGGCAGATGAGGGCGGGGCTTTCCATGGCCATGGCGGGAATACCCTGGTGGACAACCGATATCGGCGGTTTTCACGGCGCCAGAGGGGATGATCCTTCCTTCAGGAAGCTTTTTATCCGCTGGTTCCAGTATGCATGCTTCTGTCCGGTAATGCGCCTGCATGGAAACAGGGAGCCGCAGAAGGGCTTTGAAGGAGATGTGGTATCCGGAATCGGCCTGTTTGGATCAGGGGCGGATAACGAGGTATGGAGCTTCGGGGAGGAAGTTTTTGAAATCTGTAAGAAATATATGTTCCTGAGGGAAGCGCTCAGGCCTTATATAAAAGAACAGATGCTTTTGACCCATGAAAAGGGAACGCCTGTGATGAGACCTCTGTTTTATGATTTCCCTCAGGATAAAAGGGCATGGGAAGTGGATGACACCTATATGTTTGGTACGGACTTCTGCGTGGCACCGGTAATGGAAGAGGATGTATATGAAAGATCCGTATATCTTCCCCTGGGCTGCAGCTGGAAGGACGTATTCAGCGGTATCTGCTATGAAGGCGGGCAGACGGTTACCGTGGATGCCCCCATGGATAAAATTCCGGTGTTTGTAAAGGCCGGAAGCAAATGGGAAATTAATGTGTAAAGTAAACCGTAACTGAAAAGGAACGGGACAGCTGCTGCAAAACAGTAATCGGCAGTCTGGAAACAGTTGCTTTGACTGCGGATAGCGATATAATAGAATTGAAGGAAATGCCTGGCAGGGAATCTTATGTGGTCTTTTTATCCTGCCAGGCAATTTTACTATTCCGGGAGGAAATGACATGGCGGAAAAAAATGAAAAGAAACATAAAAGTATGGGAAAGCTCACCATACAGGTCATGATTCCTGTAATTATTCTGTTTCTTGGAATTCTTGTGGTTATGTTCCAGAGCATGTTTGAAGCCAGACAGCTGGTATACCGTTATATCGAGGACACGGCAAGGCTCTATGTGGAACAGATTAATACGGATATTACCAAAATCAATTATGAAATTGTCACCCTCACGAGTAAAAAGGGGGAAGCGAACAACATACCTGCCGGAGTCAGGCCGGAGGACAGTCAGTATTACCCGATTCTTAATGAATTAGTGGAGCAGAACCGTAATCTGAAAATACGTTATAAGGAGCCATGCTGCTTTTTTGTCTATCTTGAGGAAGCAGATTTATTCATATCCGACAGCGGAAGCGTTTTCAAGGACAGCCAGAAACAGGGGCTCAGCAATGTTCTTATGGAAGAACTGCGAATGAGGAAAGGGGAGAGGACGCCTTATTCGCAATGGTATTTTGTCAATGACGGAGAACAGGATTATGTATTCAGCCGTTTTTCAAAGAATGGGATGACAATGGGGTGCGCAATCAGGCTGGAGGAATTGTTTAATACGCTTCATATCAACAGCCTGGGCTATGAAGGAATTCCATATATCCTGGATAAAGATGGGACAATTTTTGTATCCTCCAGGGACAGGGATAAAATTGATCCGGAGACGCTGAAGCGGATTGCCGGGAAAAGGGCAGGAATCTTTTCGGAGAGCGTAATTTACTCCTTTCCTATCAGCGGAATCATAGGCGAAACCCGGGCATTTCATATAATGATATCACCAAGCGGCGGCATACTTGAAAAAATTATGCGCCTGCAGGTAATTCTTGTATTCCTTTCCATAGGAATTATCGTTGGATGCGCGCTGGTGATCAGGGTATACTATCAGAGTGTCCTCAGGCCTATGAAGCAGTTTGTAAACAGCCTGAAAAATACGGAGGAGGAGCAGTGGATCAATGAAAACGGAAACAACAATATTCTGGAGCTGGAAATGGCAAGCAAGGAGTTCAAGGGACTGCTGCGGAAAATAAAGGCGCTGAAAATCGACATTTATGAGAAGGAGCTTGCCCGCCAGAAAACGGAGCTGGAGGCTATGCAGATGCAGATTAAGCCCCATTTTTATCTGAACTGCCTGAGCCTGATTCACGGAATGGCCGATGTGGCTAAACAGGAAAAAATTGTTTATATAACAGAAATCCTGTCAAATTACATGCGTTATGTCATGAGGGATGCCTTTGAGCCCAGACAGCTGAAGGAGGAAATCGAATTTATCCAAAACTATGTGGAAATTCAGCAAATCCGGTATGGAAAAGAGGCATTTTCCTTTGAAGTCATTATGGATAATAATATGGAGGAATATCTTGTTCCCACACTCATCATCCATAATTTTGTGGAAAACGCAATTACTCATGCCGTATCTCTGGATAACCATGTGGAGATTACCTTATACATTGTAAATGAAAATTATGAGGACGGCGAATATCTGTATATTTGTGTTTCCGACACCGGAAAAGGATTCCCGCCGGATATTCTGGAAGCAATTGAGCAGGATAAGCCTATTTATTATAATGACAGGAAGCATATCGGCATTCAGAATTCGCTGAAAAGGCTGAAAATCATGTACGGGGATAAGGCAAAAATAAATTTTACCAATATGGATGAGGGCTATGGAGCTGTTGTTGAAATAACCATTCCAGTGAAGAAGCCATAAAACAGTTAATTATTTCTTCGTGGACAGTAACCTGCGGCTTGCCGGGCGATGCATAAAGGCGCATAAATCAGCCGGTGTGTTTGACTATGCCCATAAAGTATTGTAAACTGAATTGTAGCTGTAAACGATTTGAACAGCTGCACTGAATTTATAACAAAAACGGGAGGGCAGACAAATGAAATTTTCAGAAATGCCTTATGAAAGAGTGGATTTCAATAAAGTAGAGGAAGAATTCAAACAGCTGATGAAGGAGTTTGGGGAAGCTGCTACAGGGGAAGGACAGTTTGCCGTACATCAAAAATACTACCGGCTCAGGGATAAGGTGGATACGATGATGACCATTGCGCAGATCCGTCATGACGTGAATACTGCCGATGCTTTTTACAGCGCGGAGCAGGATTACTATGATGAGCAGAGCCCGAAGTACAGCAACATGATCATTGAATATCAGACACTGCTGTATGATTCCCCTTACAGGAAGGAACTGGAGGAGAAAATAGGGGCCGTGGCCTTTAAGAACATGGAGCTTGCCAGAAAATCCATGGATGAGATATTGATTCCCCTGCTCCAGGAAGAAAACGCGCTTACCACCACCTACGAAAAAATTCCGGCGGAGGCCGAATTTGACTGGGATGGGGAAAAAGTAAATATCTCACGGATCAAGGCCTACATGAAGGATACGGATCGAAGCATCCGGAAGAAGGCCTGGGATAAGCTGTCCGCCTTCTTTTTGGAGCATGAGAAGGAGCTGGACGATATCTATGACAAGCTGGTGAAAAACCGCACGGAGCAGGCCCGGAAAATGGGTTATGAGAACTATGTGGAGCTGGGCTATTACCGCATGGGACGCAACTGTTATGATAAGGATGCGGTGGAAGCCTTCCGGAAGCAGGTAAAGGAGGATTTCGTCCCCTTTGTGGAGAAGCTTCATGACAGAAGGAGAGAGCGTCTGGGCCTGGAGAAGCTTTCCTATATTGATGAGGGTGTTTATTTTAAGGATGGTAATCCCAAGCCCACAGGAACACCGGAGGAAATCCTGGCGGCAGGGCAGCGGATGTACAGCGAGCTTTCCGTGGAAACAAAGGAATTCTTTGATTTTATGAGGGAAAATGAGCTGTTTGATGTGCTGGGCCGTAAAAATAAGAGGGTGGGAGGCTACATGACCTATCTTCCCGTATATCAGGCGCCCTTTATTTTTGCCAATTTCAATGGGACCAGCGGGGATGTGGATGTGATCACCCATGAATGCGGACATGCATTCCAGGGGTATCTGTCCGGTCAAGATCCCATCCGCGAGCACAGCGATATTACGATGGAGACGGCGGAATGCCATTCCATGTCCATGGAATTTTTCACGGAAAAATGGATGGACTGGTTTTTCGGAGATAAGGCGGATGCTTACAGGGAAATGCATTTTGAAGATGCGATGATGTTTATTCCCTATGGCTGTATGGTGGATGAGTTCCAGCATATTGTTTACGAAAGCCCTGAGCTGACCCCGGCGGAGAGGAAGGAAGCCTGGAGCAGGCTGGAAAAGGAATATAAGCCTCATCTGGATTACGAAGGAGATCCCTTCTTCGGAAACGGCGGTTTCTGGCAGCAGCAGCACCATATTTACAGCTTCCCCTTCTACTATATTGACTATGTAATTGCACAGACGGTTGCCTTTGAATATAAGCTGTGGATGGATGAGGATTTTGATGCGGCCTGGAAGAGCTATCTGAAGCTGTGCAGGCTGTCCGCTTCGGACTTTTTCACGAACATGATAAAGGATGCGGGGCTGAAGCTTCCCTTTGAGGAAGGCTGTATGAAGGAAATCGCGGAGAAACTGGAAAAGAAGCTGATGAAAGAAGCATAATATTGTATGAATTATATTATCTTGGACCTGGAATGGAATCAGGGGAACGAACAGAAGGAAAAACAGCTGAAGGAGCTGCCGTTTGAAATTATTGAAATCGGTGCGGTGAAATTAAACAGCCGCATGGAAATATGCGACAGCTTCCATGAGCTGATACGGCCGCAGGTTTATAAGGAAATGCATTATATGACAAAGAAGCTCCTCCAGCTTGATATGGATGAGCTTCAGGACGGCCGCGCCTTTCCTGAGGTAATACGCAGTTTCCTTGCCTGGTGCGGGACGGAGGAGTTTATGTTCGGCACCTGGGGGCCGCAGGATTTGACGGAGCTTCAGCGGAATATGAAATATTTCGGTTTGCCACCGCTCAGTCCCAGGCCCCTGAAGTTCTATGATGTCCAGAAGCTGTTCAGCATTGCCTTTGAGGATAAAAAATCCCGCCGCAATCTGGAATATGCGGTGGATTATCTTGCATTATCCAAGGATGTCCCGTTCCACAGGGCATTGAGCGACGCCTATTATACGGGCCGGGTGCTGGAAAGGATCAAGGATCCGCAGGTACTGCAGAAGGTTTCCTTTGACGGCTTCAACGTCCCCCATAATAAGAGGGATGAGATTCATATAGTTTTTGATGATTATGCGAAGTATATTTCCAGGGAGTTCAGTGATAAAGGAGAGCTTCTTGCGGATAAGGAGGTGGCTTCCACAAAGTGCTATCTGTGCCACCGCAACCTGAAAAGAAAAATCAGATGGTTTACTCCCAACGGAAAGCATTATTACAGTGTTTCCTATTGTGAGAAGCATGGATACATGAAAGGGAAAATCCGTATCAGGAAGGCGGATGACGATGGGGTTTATGCGGTAAAGACCATGAAGTTCATTTCCGAGGAGGAGGCCGCTGAGATTTTCCAGAAAAAAGAAAGGGCGCGGGAGATACGCAGGATGAAGCGCCATAAAGAGGCAGCAGGGGATGAATAATCCCCTGCTGTTTTAAGTTCGGTGCGTTAACCGGAAGATAGTTAAGATAATTTCAGTCCCGGATAACCAGGCAGAAGGGATATCCGCCAGGATCGGGCAGCGTAATCCATTTACTGCCGCCATACTGGGCAGCTGCGGGCCTGGCATCCGGACGGACAGCCTTTACCAACGCTTCATGCAGCGCCTTCTTACCTTTAAAGAAAGAATTAATACCCGTCAGGTCCCTTCGTATATCTGTCAAAATCAATGGTACTGGTTTTCCGCCGTTTGCTGCGTTTCAGGCTGATTTTCCGCCTTTTTCCAAAGCTGTAGTTCCTTATGAGGGAAATGACATATATTATCAGGAACAATACCAGAACAGCGATAGCGACGCCGATCAGGATCAGCTTGATATTAATATAGTAAACCTTTCCCGGAGCAACGCTTGGTTTCGTCGTCTTATCGGACGCGGTTACCTTCTGAGGGACCATTTCAATGGAGGCGCTTCCGACAAAGGTGCCGTTATAGGTAAAATCAATTTTTACCGCAGTCCCCTTTGCGCTGTCGTCATAGTTCAGGCTGGATTCCAAATCCTTATAATCCGCGGTGTTGGGGAGGACAATGATATCCGAGGGATTGATGGTGAGCAGCGGAGAGGAATTTCCAAATACATCGCTGTCCGATTCAAAAAAGCTGTTGTTCCCCACGGCGTATCTGGTGTCCGCTTCTGAGACATTAACCGCGCGGAAATTGCTGAAACCGTAATTAAACAATTCTATGGTATCCGTGTACTGCGCGGGTGATTCTTCCTTCAGAATCACGCATATGAGCTTGAGCCCGTCCTTCTGCGCACAGGATACAAGGGTCTGCCTTGCTTCGGAGGTATAACCGGTCTTGCTGCCCACAAGGTATTCGTAGGCATAGGTTTTACCGGGATACAGCTGGTTCTTGCTGTGGATATTCATTTCCTGGCTGACGGTTGCAGAAGCGGGGATGGTGTAATTGGCCGTATCTGACATTTTGCACAGCAGGTCATTGGAAAAAAAAGCGCGTGCGATGAGCGCCAGATCATAGGCCGAGGTGTAGTGATTCTCATCAAAGGTTCCATTCGTGGTCACAAAATGGGAATCCCTGCAGCCAAGCTCCCTGGCCCTCTGATTCATCAGATCCACAAAGGCGCCCATGCTTCCGCTGATGTGTTCGCCGATGGCGTTGCCCACCTCATTGGCGGAGCCTACGAGCAGGCCGTATAGCGACTGCTCCATGGTGATCTGCTCTCCCGGCTTAATGCCGATGTTGGAATCCGTCTGCCAGTCAATGCTTGCGACCGCTTCATTGGAGTAGGTTACAATATCGTCAAGAGGACAGTTCTCGATTGCGATCAGG
The DNA here is from genome assembly GCF_003435485.1 of Eisenbergiella massiliensis. NCBI lineage: Bacteria > Bacillati > Bacillota > Clostridia > Lachnospirales > Lachnospiraceae > Eisenbergiella > Eisenbergiella massiliensis. Next base: position 39,142 of record NZ_QVLV01000001.1, on the reverse strand, counting down.
GCAGTCAGGATTTTCGTAACGCTGGCGGGATAGAGCTGATCATGGATATTTTTTTCATAAAGAATGGCTCCGGTATTGGCTTCCATAATTATGGCGGCCTGTGCCCCGATCAGGGGCCCTGCGGGCCAGTTTTCCCACTCATTGGACTGGACGGGAAGCTCTTTGCGGGCTTCTGCCTCCTCCTGAAAGCTGTTGCCGCCGGCAGCAGGCGCCGCTGCCGCAGTCAGGGGAGCGGAAAGAAAAAGTACCGGTAATAAGAGCAGAGAGGACAGAAAACACACAACGCTGCGGCCTGTCCTGATATGGATAAGAGAAGATAACTTCATTAACATCACCTTTATTCCTGCATAAACGGACCGATGGAGCAAAGGGCTGAATTCCGGGCCGCATACAGTTTTTTCCGTGCCGGATAAAAGAAATGCGGCCTAAAAGACAGACTTACCGCATTTTTTATCTGCTAGTATACATTTTTACCGCTTTCATCATACACTATCCGGCAATAAATTTTAAGGGCTTTAAGGAAAAATTCATAAAGTTTATCCCGCCGGCGCTGCAGTTCCCGGATTCATGATTATGAGACAGCTTCTTTTCAAGCAGGGGAAGTTAGTGTAAAATAGAAAAGGGAAAATTGTAAGCAAAAAAATAGGGTAAAATCCCGGTAACTGTTCAGCAGGTCAGCGCATTTACTGCGTTGACCGTAAGAAAGTGATTCAAGAGTGCTAAAATCCATCGCCAAAGGCGATTTAGGATGGATTTTAGCAGTAACTGTGAGGGGTACTGAACAGTTACAAATCCCGCATATTGTGGTTTTGTAGCTGGGGAGGTACTGAACGGTTACGCGGGTTCATAAATAAGGAGGAAAGTAATGAGACTGAAAAACGTACCAGGTTCCAGGGAGGTAATCGCAGAGAGCCGTTTTGTGATACATAACCCGGAGGAGAACAAGGGAAAATGGGCCGGGGTGTTCGGAAATGATGCGCCGCTTCATATTGAAATAGGAATGGGCAAGGGCAGGTTCCTCATGGATATGGCAAAGCTGCACCCGGAGGTGAATTATGTGGGAATTGAGAAATATTCCAGCGTGCTGCTGCGAGCCATACAGAAGATGGAGGAGGAAGAGCTTCCCAATGTCAGGTTTATCCGCATGGACGCGGAAGAAATCACCAATGTGTTCGGCAGGGGAGAGGTGGAGCGGATTTATCTGAATTTTTCTGATCCCTGGCCGAAGGACAGGCATGCAAAGCGGCGTCTGCCTTCCAGGCAGTTTCTGGCGCGGTATGATGAAATCCTGAAAAAGGATGGGACAATTGAGTTTAAGACGGACAACAGGCTGCTCTTTGATTTTGCGCTGGAGGAGCTGGAGCCGGCAGGCTGGAGGGCGGATGTTGTGACATTCGATCTGCATGGGGATGAGAAGCTTGTGCAGGGGAATGTGATGACGGAATATGAAGAACGCTTTTCTTCCATGGGAAATCCGATATGCAAATATATTATCAGAAGGTAATGCCCGTCATATTTTTTCTGGTGATTCACATGCATTTTATGTATTTTCCCCAAGAGCATTCCCCCACAGGAGGAGTGCTTTTTGTGTATTTTAACAATTTTTCTCCTTGCAAAGCGGAATTATATGTAATATGCTAAAGGCATGGGAAAATCCATTGGATTTTTCGCCAGTAAGACCGTCCTGGTATGGAAACAATAAAAACGGTCAAGACTATAATAACAAAAGAGTCATAGGACAAGGAGGCAGACAAATGGAATATAAATTTACATCAGCAGATTTTGAGAAGGAAGTGCTGCAATCGGACAAGCCGGTGCTTGTGGATTTCTTTGCAGACTGGTGCGGCCCCTGTAAGATGATGGCGCCGGTGGTGGAGCAGCTGGCGGAGGAACTGGAAGGGAAAGCCAAGGTCGGCAAGCTGAATATTGATGAGAATATGGACATCGCTGAGAAATACCGTGTTATGAATATTCCCACCTTCCTTATTTTCAAGGACGGGCAGGAGAAGGAAAGAATTGTTGGCGCAGTATCCAAGAATGAATTGAAAAACAAACTGGAGCAGACGTTGGCTTAACAGCCAGCGTCCGTTTTCTCATGGCGTTATGCCGTGTTTTGGAAGGTAAGCCGCGGCGGTGAGGAGCCGGGCGGTTATGAGTTTAAAGTTGAGGGGAAATGGGTTTATGTACATACTCTTTTTTTTGCTGTGGGTGCTTTTTAACGGACAGGTCACATTGGAAATCGTCCTGTTTGGAATCGTCATTGCGGGGGCGGTCTATGCCTTCTGCTGCAAATTTCTGGACTACAGCCCCGGGAAGGACTGGATGATACTGAAGAAATCAGGATACATCCTCGCTTATCTTGGGGTTCTTATCTGGGAAATCATCAAAGCCAATGCGGCAACTCTCAAGCTTATTGTTTCTCCCCATACCAGAGTCCATCCTGTAATCGTCCGCTTCCGCGCGGATTTAAGGACAAGGACGGCCCGGGTGCTGCTGGCCAATTCCATCACGCTTACGCCGGGGACGATCACAGTAGCCCTGGAGGATAATGAATATACGGTACACTGTCTGGACAGGCGCTTTGGCGAAGGCCTTGCGGACAGTTCCTTTGTGCGTTTGCTGCACAAAATAGAAGGGCAGGTGGCACAATGACCGGTTTGGAGCAGGCATATGAAACAGTATTTACGGCGGCGCTTGTCTTTCTGGGAGTCATGCTGCTGCTGTGCCTGATAAGGGCGGTGCGCGGGCCGCGTGTGGCGGACCGGCTGGTGGCCGTGAATATGATGGGAACCATGGTTATGGTTATGATAGCTATCCTTGCCCTCCTGATGAAGGAAGGCTATCTGGTGGATATCTGTATCATTTACGCCATGATAAGCTTTCTGGCAGTAATCGTACTGACCAAGGTTTATATGGGCGTTTACCGCGAAAGGAAGGATCGGGAAAAAGAGGAAGGTAAGGAGGAAGCGGCTCATGAATCTTGAAATACTCCGTTTTATTATAGGAACCATTGTCCTGATAATCGGCCTGCTTACCTTTGCCCTTGAGGTTTTCGGTTCCTATCGTTATGAATTTGTACTCAACAGGATGCATGCGGCGGCGTTGGGGGATACCCTGGGAATCGGGATATCGCTCACGGGGCTGATTATTTTTTCGGGACTGAATTTTACCAGCCTGAAAATGCTGCTTGTCATCGTTTTTTTATGGTTTGCGTCTCCGGTTTCTTCTCATCTGATCTCCCGTCTGGAGGTCATGACGGATGAAACGCTGCCGGAACACTGCGAGCTTGATTACCTGAAAGAGGAAGAGCGGGAAGAAGCTTAAGGAAATAGGAAGGAGATTGCTATGCAGACATTTACATATCTGTTGATGGGCTTTCTGGTGATTTGCGCGGTTTCTGTGAGCTTTTCCAAAAACCTGCTTAATTCCATCCTGATATTCATGTCCTACAGCCTGGTCATGTCGATTATATGGATTCTCCTGGAATCGCCGGATCTGGCAATTACGGAGGCCGCCGTAGGGGCCGGCGTCACCAGCGTGCTTTTCTTTGTAACGCTGAAAAAAATCCATGCAATCCGGAGGGAGGACGACGAAAATGACGGAAAAGAATAGCAGCCGTTTTTCCCGGTGGTTTTATGGGGAAGAGGATCCGTTGCTGGGACGGGTGGAAATGCAGCCGCAGAAGGAATATGTGGAAGAGGAAGCCAGCGTCCAGGAAAGGATGAGGGAGCATCAGCAGCTGCAGGAAAAAGTATATGATATGGAGCATAACAAGAAGCTCCTTCTTTTTAATAAGGCCTACCGTGTGATGGCGGTGGTTTTCTGTATCTGCCTCATTGCCATTATGCTTGTGGCGGTTTCCTATCTTCCCAGGACGGGAAATGCGGCCAATCCTGACAACAATGAGGTTTCGGAGCGGTATATCACAAAGGGGCTTCAGGAAACAGGGGCGGTGAATATCGTTACGGGAATGATCCTGGATTACCGTGCCTTTGATACCTTCGGCGAATCCAATGTGCTTTTTATTGCAACGATTACGGTGCTGATTCTGCTGCGTATTGATAAAAAGGAGAAGAAAGAGGGCGACAGTCCCGATTCTTCCATGACCCAGTCGGAGGCCGAAGCCAACGACAGGATCTATGAGCCTAAAAATGATCTGATTCTGCAGAAGGTGGCGGGCTTTCTTGTTCCGCTCATCATGATTTTCGGTATTTATGTCATACTGAACGGACATCTGTCTCCCGGTGGCGGTTTTTCTGGCGGCGCGATTATCGGTGCGGGACTGATTTTATACCTGAATGCTTTCGGCTTTGCCAAAACGGAGCGGTTTTTTACCGAAAAAACCTATAAGTGGATCTGCTTCGGCGCGCTGACCTGTTACTGTCTGGCCAAAAGCTATTCCTTTTACATGGGAGCCAATCATCTGGAAAGCGGGATTCCGCTGGGGACGCCGGGGGCTATTTTAAGCAGCGGGCTGATACTGGTCCTGAATATCTGCGTCGGCCTGGTGGTGACCTGCACCATGTACGCATTTTATGCCTTATTCCGGAAGGGGGGATTCTAGGATGGGCGGGAACCTGTTATCCAACTATGGCGAAGCCATTGCCATGATCCTGTTCGGCATCGGATTCTCCAATCTTCTTCTTCAGAAGAACCTGATTAAAAAAATAATCGGCCTTAACATCATGGATACCGCCGTTTATCTGTTCCTTGCGGAAAAAGGCTTTATCATGGGGCGCAAGGCGCCCATCGTAGTGGACGGAATCCAGGCGGTGGAGAACTATATCAATCCGGTGCCCAGCGGGCTGGTGCTCACGGGAATCGTGGTTTCCGTATCCGTTACGGCGCTGATGCTTTCCCTCACCATCCGGCTGTACCGCAGGTACCATACGCTGGATTTGGATGAAATTTCGGCCAGGCTGAAAAAGGAGGGGCTGTAAATGGATTTTGTACAGAATTTTCCCTTCTTCTCGATTTTTTTATCCATGTTCTCAGGAACGGTGAGCTCGGTGCTCCCGGCGAAGGCCGCTAAATGGGTGAATACCTTCGTTATCGGCGCCGTGGGCTGTATGTCGGCTGTTCTGCTGGTGTATCTCATGGGAAAAGGCGCCAGCTATACTTATATGATGGGACATTTCCCGGCTCCCTGGGGAAACGAAATCCGGGCGGGCGTCCTGGAAGCGGGCATGGCGCTGTTTTTCTGTGTTATCATGCTGCTTTCCATGATGGGCGGGCGGAAGAAGCTGTTAGGCGAGGTGGAATACAGCAAGCATAATCTGTATTACATTCTTACCGACCTGCTTTTAAGCTCCCTGCTGGCTCTGGTATATACAAACGACCTGTTCACCGCCTATGTATTCGTGGAAATCAACACCATTTCCGCCTGCGGGTTGATTATGATCCGGCAGAACGGACGGACGATAGAGGCGGCGGTAAGGTATATGATCATGAGCCTTTTGGGAAGCGGCCTCCTCCTGGTGGGCATTTCCATGCTCTATGATATGACAGGGCATCTGCTCATGAGCAATATCAAGGAAAGCGTGGGTGAAATCGTGGCCCATGGGGAATATCAGGTTCCGCTGGTGGTAACCATCGGCCTTATCTGTGTTGGCCTTGCCATAAAAAGCGCGCTGTTTCCCTTCCATTCCTGGCTTCCGGATGCCTACGGCTATTCCACGGTATCCTCTGCGGCCATGCTGTCCAGCCTGGTATCCAAGGGGTATATTTTCCTGCTGATCAAAATCTTCTACCGGGTAATCGGATTTGATATTATTGCGGGAAATAAAATCATAAACGTGTTGTTTGTTTTTGGCCTGATGGGAATGATATTCGGTTCCTTAAGCGCTATCAAGGAAAATGACATCCGGCGGATGATTTCTTTTTCCAGTGTGGCGCAGATAGGTTATATTTATATGGGCTTCGGGCTGGGAACCGAGCTGGGGATGGTAGCGAGCATTTTCCACATCCTTTCCCATGCGGCAACCAAATCCCTGCTGTTTATTTCGGCCATCGGCCTGACGGACGTATCAAAGGGCAGCAGGAAGTTCCAGGATCTGACGGGAGCCGCCTACCGCCATAAAATTGCGGGCATCGGCTTTACCGTGGGCTCCCTGTCTATGGTTGGCATGCCGCTGTTTTCCGGGTTTGTGAGCAAGCTGCTGTTTGCCCAGGCTTCCATCGGCCATGCCTATAAAATGCTTCCCGCATTGATCGTGCTTGGCATCAGTACTATTTTGAATGCAATCTATTTCATGAAGACCGTGATCCGTATTTTCGTTCCGGAAAGACGGTCCGACTGTGAAGTGATTACCATAAAAAGTGAAAAAACCTATGCGCTGACCATCGTACTTTTTATCGCTTTGAACATTGCGCTGGGCATGCTGTCCCAGCCCATTGTGGAGTGGATAAAAATGGGGCTGGATATGTTTGCATAGATATAGGAACAGGTGACTGTTCAGACAGGAGCTTCATATGAAGGAATCAGGCATGCTTCTTTTCCCCATTTTTTTTCCGATTATCCTGGGGACTTTGCTGCTGTTTATGAAGAAAACTACAAAGAGAAAAACAATGGTGCATATTACGGCCGCGGGCCTGCTTGTAACGGCGCTTGCTGTTATCTGCGTGCTTGTTGCGCAGGGGGAGGTATCCTTTACGTTGTTTCAGCTGACGACCCTGCTTCCCATCTATTTTAAGGCGGATGCAGTGGGCAGGCTGTTTGTATCGGTGGTAACCATTGTGTGGGTGCTGGCCGGGATCTATGGATTCCGGTATATGGAGCATGAGGACTGTAATAAAAGGTATTTCGGCTTTTACCTTATTGTGTATGGAATTCTGGTGGGGCTGGATTTTTCAGGAAACCTGATTACCTTTTATCTGTTTTATGAGTGTATGACGCTGCTTTCCCTGCCGCTGGTATTCCATTCCCGGACACGGGAAGCGGTTATGGCGGGATTGAAATATCTGTTTTATTCGTTGTGCGGCGCGTATCTGGCACTGTTCGGCCTGTACTTTATCAACCGTTACGGCAACACGCTGACCTTTACGCCGGGCGGCGTGCTGGATCCTTCCCTGGTTACGGGACATGAGGCGCTGCTTCTTGTGGTGGCCTTCCTCATGCTGCTGGGCTTCGGCGTAAAGGCGGGCCTGTTTCCTATGCAGGGCTGGCTTCCGGCGGCCCATCCTGTGGCGCCCGCCCCGGCGTCGGCGGTTCTTTCCGGCATTATCGTGAAGTCCGGCGTTCTTGGAATTATCCGTGTCATCTATTTTATCTTCGGCGCACAGTTCCTGCATGGAACTTGGGTGCAGAAGGTGTTTCTCACACTGACGCTGGTTACGGTTTTCTTAGGATCCATGCTGGCTTATATGGAAAAAGGCCTGAAAAAAAGGCTGGCGTATTCCACGGTAAGCCAGGTTTCCTATATCCTGTTCGGCCTGGCGCTTCTCAATCCTGCGGGAATGACCGGGGCGCTGCTGCATGTCATATTCCATGCAATGATTAAATCCGGCCTGTTCCTTTGTGCCGGGGCCATTATCTTCCGTACGGGAAAGCGTCAGGTATCCCAGCTTAAGGGAATCGGAAAAGAAATGCCGGTAACCATCGGCTGTATGACGCTTCTGTCCCTGGCACTGATTGGTATTCCGCCGGCCAGCGGGTTTGTGAGCAAATGGTACCTCGCTGAGGGAGCGCTTGCCTCGGATACCGGAATATTCAGCTGGCTGGGCCCTGTGGTGCTTCTGCTGTCCGCCCTGCTTACAGCGGGCTATCTGCTTCCCATTCCCATGAAGGGATTTTTTCCGGGAGAGGAAGAGGAGAAGACAGGCTTTGAGAAAAAGGAAGTGGATTCCGTTATGCTTGTGCCCCTGCTGATACTGGCAATACTGGCCGTAGTGCTGGGAATGTTCCCAGGAGGCCTGCTTTCCTGTATTGCAGGGATTACCGGCCAACTGTTTACGGCCTGATGTGGTATCCAAAACAGATAAAAAAGTGGAAATTGCTGCCGCAGCCCGGGTATCCGGACTGTTATCAGCTGTTTAATACCTTCACAGTTATGAAAGGTGTTCATCTATGAAACCAGAAATGATGCTTGTGGCCATACTCCTGCCTGTGCTGGGCGGGGCGGTGGTGCCGCTGATACCCTTTAAAAAAAGAATCCATATGGAAATATACATTGAGTCGGTGGTGGTGCTGACCACTCTGATTGTGGCGGGCCTGCTGGTTAACAGGCCGTCGGAGCCGTTTCCCATCGTCCGGTTTGTGAACAATCTTTCCCTTTCCCTGGAAATCGACGGACTGTCCATGGTATTTGCAGGACTGGTGGCGGCTTTATGGCCTCTTGCCACACTGTATTCTTTTGAATATATGAAGCATGAAAAGAGGGAACGGTTCTTTTTCATGTTTTATACAATCACCTATGGAATTACGCTGGGTATTGCATTTGCAGAGGATATGCTCACCATGTATTTCTTCTATGAGCTTCTGACCATGGTGACGGTGCCCCTGGTGCTCCATACGCTGACAAGGGAGGCAATTCTTGCCAGCCGGAAATACCTGTATTATTCCCTGGGCGGAGCTGCTTTTGCTTTTATCGGGCTGATTTTCCTGCTGACCTATGGGACCACGATCAATTTTACCTTCGGAGGCGTGCTTGATCCGGCGGTAATCAGCGGTGATAAGAGGACACTTCTTCTGCTGATATATGTGATTGCCTTCTGCGGCTTCGGGGTGAAGGCGGCGGTAAGCCCATTTAATTCCTGGCTCCCCCAGGCAGGCGTGGCTCCCACGCCGGTAACAGCGCTGCTGCATGCGGTGGCGGTGGTGAAGGCGGGGGCGTTTGCCATTATCAGACTGACCTTTTACAGCTTCGGCCCTGACTTTATCAGAGGTAGCTGGGCGCAGAACGTGGTGATGGGAATCGTTATATTTACAATTGTATACGGCTGCAGCCGGGCGCTGAAGGAAACGCACCTGAAGCGGAGGCTGGCCTATTCCACCATCAGCAACCTTTCTTATATCCTTTTCGGGGTCTGTATTATGACGCCCATGGGACTGGTGGGGGCTTTAAGCCATATGGTATTCCATGCGGTAATGAAAATCTGCTCCTTCTTCTGCGTGGGGGCGGTAATGTATAAAACGGGAAAACAGTATGTGCATGAAATTGACGGCTTCGGCAGGAGGATGCCGGTGGTATTCGGAATTTTTACAATAGCTTCCCTGGGTCTTATGGGCGTGCCCGGGCTGGCCGGCTTTATAAGCAAGTGGAACCTGGCTTCCGCTGCGGTGATGAGCGATAACGTATTGGCATATGTGGGAATAGGCGCGCTTTTGGTTTCCGCGCTTCTGACGGCTATCTATATGCTTTCCATTGTGATCCGGGCTTTCTTCCCCTATAAGGAAAAAGAGTGCAGTATACCGGAGGAAACGGCGGATCCGGGATGGATGATGCTGGTGCCTTTGTGTATATTCGCAGGAGCCATTATCTACTTCGGGCTGCATTCCGCGCCGATTGTAGACTTTTTTACACAGATTGCAGGCGGCAATATATAAGAATTGGAGGAACTGTCAATGACTGGTGATTATATGCTTCTGCTGATCCTGTGCATTCCCTTCGCGGGGGCGCTGGTGACTTTGCTGCTTCGCGGCGGGGAAAAGGGTGCGGGAGAGAGCAGCGATGGAAAAAAGAAAAGGGATATATGGACCGGTCTGATAACCGCTGCGGAAATGCTGATTTTTGCCTCCCTGTTCGTAATATTTCTTGCAGGCGGCAGGACGGGTATCGCCTTCGACTTCCAATGGGAAGGCTTCTGCGGCCTGGGGCTGCATCTGTGCATGGACGGCTTCCGGGCGCTGTACTGCCTGGTGGCCTCTCTGATGTGGATGATGACCTCCTTTTTTTCCATGGAGTATATGGGAAGCTATACGTCCAGGAACCGGTATCGTTTTTTTACCCTGCTGACCCTGGGGGCGACGGTGGGCGTGTTCCTTTCCGCGGATTTATATACGGCTTTTATATTCTTTGAAATTATGTCCTTCACCTCTTATACCTGGGTAGCGCATGAGGAGACGAAGGAAGCGCTGCGGGCGGCGGAAACCTATCTGGCTGTGGCGGTAATCGGCGGGCTGGTAATGCTGATGGGGCTGTTTATCCTTTACCGTGAGCTGGGAACACTGGAAATCACCGCGCTGGCGGAGGCGGTGCGCAGCCATACGCTGGCAGGGGAGAGCGGGGCGGTCCGCTATCGGAACCTTTTTATCGGGGCATCCTGTCTGCTGTTTGGCTTCGGCGCCAAGGCCGGTGTATTCCCGCTTCACATCTGGCTTCCCAAGGCCCATCCGGTAGCTCCTGCGCCGGCTTCCGCGCTGCTTTCGGGGATTCTTACCAAGGCGGGGATTTTCGGTGTCCTGGTGGTCAGCTGCAGCCTTCTGCAGTTTGATGTGAGATGGGGTGCGCTCATTCTGTTCCTGGGCGTCCTGACCATGTTTACAGGGGCGCTGCTGGCTTTGTTTTCTGTGAACCTGAAACGGACGCTGGCCTGCTCCTCCGTATCCCAAATCGGTTTTATCCTGATTGGCATCGGCATGCAGGGACTGCTGGGGGAAGAAGGAAGCCTGGCAATCCGGGGCAGCCTGCTCCATATGGTAAACCACTCGCTGATTAAGCTGGTTCTGTTTATGGCGGCCGGCGTAGTGTTCATGAACCTTCATAAACTGAATCTGAATGAAATCAGAGGGTTTGGCAGGAAAAAACCTCTTTTAAATGCCTGCTTTCTCATGGGGGCGCTGGGAATCGGCGGCGTGCCGCTGTGGAACGGCTACACCAGCAAAACGCTGCTTCATGAATCCATCGTGGAATACCGGCTCCTGCTGGCATCGGCAAATGCGGGCGTGCCGGCGGGCGGCGCCCATGCGTCCCAGGCTGTGGCAGAGCTTTCCCGTGCAGGAATTGCAGGCAGTCCGGCGGCGGGCAGTGTGCTTTCCTTCTTTACAGGCCCTTTATGGATGGGGATTGTGGAATGGGTCTTTTTAATCAGCGGCGGGCTGACTGTGGCTTATATGCTGAAGCTGTATATTTGCCTGTTTCTGGAGAAGAATGCTGATAAAGACAGGCAGAAGGAATTCGAGGGTATGGAGCGCTATATGAATGGAATCAGCAGCTTCGCCCTGGCAGGCAGCGCCGTGCTGCTTCCCCTGCTGGGACTTCTGCCCCATCTGATTACCGACCGACTGGCGGATATGTCCTCCGCATTTCTGAATGCGCAGCAGCCGGAGGCTGTGGTGGCCTATTTCTCTCTCGTAAACCTGAAGGGCGCGGGCATCTCCCTTATCATCGGGATCCTGCTGTACCTGACAGTGGTGCGTAAGTGGATGCTGTGTGTGAGAGAAGGACAGTCGGTTTACGTTGATCGCTGGCCTTCCTGGCTGGATCTGGAGGACAGGATTTACCGTCCGGTGCTGCAAAAGCTCCTTCCCCTGTTGTTCGGAAGTATCTGCCGCATCGCAGACAGGCTGGTGGACTCTTTAGTGGTACTGCTGAGAAAGACTATATACAGAGACAGTAAAATACCCCATGAATTAAAGGAGGGAACAGCGCTTACCCATATCGTGGGAAGCGTGCTTGACGGTGTGACGGATTACTTCAACCACCCGGATGCCACGGAAGAGGAGCTGGCGGAGGAGGAGTATATCCGGCAGCATATGGATGGTAAGTATGAGCATAAGCTGGCTATGGTACATGATGATCTGCAGGAGAACGGGACGATTATCAGGAGGAGTCTTTCCTTTGGGCTGTTTCTGGCGTGCTTTGGGTTGCTGCTGACGTTGTTGTATATGTTGATTGACTGAAGATATGTTGGAGAATTATATTTATACTGATATCATTTTATCAGTGCTGCAGGAGGAAAATAATGAAGCTATCTTTAAAAAATATAGGTAAAATAGAAACAGCTTCAGTTGAAATCAACGGGATTACAGTGATAGCTGGTGAAAATAATACCGGGAAGAGTACTGTTGGCCGGGCGCTTTTTGCAGTATTCAATAGTTTTTATAATATTCAAAAACAGATTGAGTCTGAACGAGTGCAAAATATCGAGAATCTAATCGATATGATGTATCGAAATGTGACCAACCGATATACCCGCAGATTTGACAGCGGGGAGATCGCACAAAAAATTGTTGCGCAAATTTATTTATATAAGGACGATACCGAGGCTGTTAAAGATATAATTGTAAAAACCATTCTTCAATATGATGAGAATTTTGAAAAGCACATTGGTGATAACAGTATTGATGAATATATCGTAAGAATTAAAGATGGGTTAAATGTCGCGGACCTTGATATTTTTAAATCTGTGCTTGAAAAAAAGCTGGATGCTGAATTTGCCGGAGAGGTCAACAATATTTTTACGGATAAAACAGGTGAGATCGTTCTTTCCATCAAAGATACAAATATTATTGTCACAATTGAAGATAATGCCGTTAAAAGTGTCGTCGGAAAAATTGACCTTCATACACAAACAGTTTATATTGATGATCCGTTTGTAATAGATGAGGTTCGGTACACCTATGGAATTGACAACAGTTCTTTGGATCATCGTGGATATTTACGAGAAAAGCTCAATAAGGAAAATAATGCAAATCTTATTGATGAAATTATCGCCAGCAATAAATTGGATAATATATATCGAAAAATATCAACGGTTATCAGCGGGGATATTGTTAAAAATAAGCGTTCCGGCCTGGGTTATCAGCGAAAGAACACCGATAAGGTCCTTGATGTAAAGAATCTTTCCACCGGATTTAAAACCTTTGCTATTCTTAAAACACTGTTGATGAACGGCACTATAGAATATAATGGTACGATTATTCTGGATGAACCGGAAATTCACCTGCATCCGGAATGGCAGCTTTTGTTTGCTGAACTTATTGTATTAATTCAGAAGGAGTTTGGCGTACACATTCTCTTGAATACACATAGCCCATATTTTTTAAATGCTATAGAAGTTTATGCGGTTAAGTATGGAATAAATGACAGATGTAAGTATTATCTGGCAAGTTCTCAGGATGATATCTCAACTATCGGGGATGTGACAAATAATATTGAGTTAATCTATAGCAAGTTAGCCAGACCTCTGCAGGAACTGGAGAATGAGAGAGGCCGTTTATGATAGATTTATAAAAAGTCAAATGGATGCGTGATTTTATCCATTTGACTTTTTATTTTTATTGAAAAAACTAACTCAATTCCTGTCCCTCACCACACACACAAGTACCGATCTGGGATTCATAACATACACACTTTTATCCAGAATCTCTTCCTCGGTAATCACCGACATATCCCCACGTCCGGTATCGACAGCGGGAATCCAGTATTTTGAAGAAGGCAGCGCAGGCAGTTCTATTTGCAGAGGCTTCCAGAAGGTATTGATCCCCAGGTAAACGATATCATCCCGTCCCGTGGAATCGATTCCTGAAAACATGACACCCAAAAACCTGGTATCCCATACATAGCTGCTGTCCCAGGCCTTTATGCAGTGCAGGCTCATGGGAGGAAAACCGCAGCTGCAGGGCGCGGTATTTCCCCGGATGACGGAGTGCTGCTGGCGGAAGGCTATCATATACCGGAAAAATTCAAAAATTTCTTTGTTTTTTTCCAGCAAAGACCAGTCCAGCCAGGATATTTCATTATCCTGGCAGTAGGAATTGTTGTTTCCAAACTGCGTGTTTCCGAATTCATCACCGGCAAGGAACATGGGGGTCCCCCGGCTGCACATAAGAACGGCGCAGGCATTTTTTATCATGCGGAAACGCAGATCCATGATTTCTTCATTGTTTGTCGGGCCTTCATAACCGCAGTTCCAGCTCCGGTTATCATCGGCGCCGTCCGTATTGTTCCAGCCATTTGCCTCATTATGTTTGGTACTATAGGAATAGAGATCATACAATGTAAATCCATCGTGGCAGGTCAGAAAGTTGACGGAAGCATTATAACCCCGCTTATCCGGGGGATATAGGTCCGGGGAACCCATAATGCGCTGTGCGGCGGCAGCAGCGTAACCCTCGTCCCCCTTCAGAAAGCTTCTGATATCATCCCTGTATTTTCCATTCCATTCCGCCCAGCGGTTCCAGGATGGGAAGGAGCCAACCTGATAAAGCCCTCCCGCATCCCAGGCCTCCGCAATCAGATCCACATTTCCCAGGATGGGATCATAGGCCAGGCTTTCCAGAAGCGGCGGCCTGCTCATTGGCGCCGCGTCCTCGCTCCTTCCCAGAATAGACGCCAGATCAAAACGGAAACCATCCACCCGGTAATTAATGACCCAGTACCGCAGACAGTCCAGAATCATCTGCCGGACAATGGGATGATTGCAGTTAAGCGTATTGCCGCAGCCGCTGAAGTTATAATAATGGCCATCCGGTGTGAGCATGTAATAAATATTATTATCCAGGCCTTTAAATGAAAAGTAGGGTCCCAATTCATTTCCTTCCGCCGTATGGTTGAATACTACATCAAGAATGACTTCGATTCCATTTTCATTCAGGGCCTTTATGAGCTTTTTCAGTTCCAGCCCTTCCTGATTATATTCGATCTGGGCAGTATAGCTGGTATTCGGCGCAAAAAAGCATACCGGGTTATAGCCCCAGTAATCCAGCAGCTTCCGGCCGTTTACCTCTCTGCAGCCGTTCATTTCATCAAATTCAAAAATCGGCATCAGCTCCACCGCATTGATTCCCAGTTCTTTCAGATAGGGGATTTTTTCCATAAGACCTGCAAAGGTTCCGGGATTGTGCACTCCGGAGGAGGAATGCCTGGTAAAGCCCCTCACATGCAGCTCGTAAATAATATTATCCTTCATGGGAATCAGAGGCTGTTTGCTGTTTCCCCAGTCAAAGTTATTTCTCACGACACGGGATTTATACTGGCAGTTCTGCGTACAGGGAAGGTGGATGCCCCATTCGCTCTGCCCGGTAACGGCCTTTGCATAAGGGTCAAGAATATATTTTGTCTTATCGTAAATAAGGCCTTTCTCCGGCTGATAGGGGCCGTCCAGACGGTAAGCATACTCAAACTCATCAATTTTCAGACCAAAGACGATCATGGAAAAAACATTGCCGATCCGGTAGTGTTCCGGAAAAGGAATACTTGCGAATGGCTCTGAGGATTTCCGGTGGAATAAAAGAAGCTCACAGGAGGTGGCGCCGTGGGAGGCCAGCGTAAAGTTTACCCCTCCGGGCAGCGCTGAAGCTCCATTCACCTCATAAAAGCCGGGCCGCACATCATAGCCGTTGATTTTATCCAAAGGCTTCAGATTGGACGATATTTCTTCGCCAGTGATGCTTTCCAGCAGATAAGCGGAACCGGGCTGGGCGGTAGTGATAAGTGGTGTATTTTCATGCGGCGGGAACTGCGGATCTGTGGATTGGGATATGTTTTTCATAGACGGTACCTCCCGGTGGTGGGGTGTTGGGGAATTTATTATCGGGTGTAAATATATGCCGCTGTTTCAGGGTTAAAAAAGCTACCGGTGGCAATAAGGATGACGCGCCGGCCGAAATGCGGTAACTATTGGGATATTAGTATTATATCCTTTACAGGGATGTTCTACAACCGATAAATATAAAACGAAATTTTTATAAAATGATTAAAAAGGTAATGAATAACAAAAACCCTTGAAAACAATAAGTTTTCAAGGGTTTTCTGTAGTCGAAGCGACGTGATTCGAACACGCGACCTCTGCGTCCCGAACGCAGCGCTCTACCAAACTGAGCCACGCTTCGAACTAGACTTTATCAAGCCCTTCAATAATACAAAATATAGAGGAAAATGTCAATGGGTTTTTTGAAATATCTTTTAATTGGCTGATATGGATAATAGACAAGCCATGGGTTGCTGTTGCCAAAGCGGAAGGACGTATTTATTTACTGGAAGGAAAGGGAAGGATGGCCATGCATGACATAGTCCGCATGGAGTATACAAAGCTGCACAGCAGGGCTGAGTATAAAAAAAGCCTTCAGGAGGCAGGCGCCGCCATCATACGCTCCTGCATTGATCTGAACTGGAATAACGAATGGCAGGCCTATACAGACATGTCCTGCTGTCCTCCACAAAAGCCTGATTTAAAGGCATGGCGTCCGGTTTATGAAATAGGATGGACGGGAATCGCGGAGCTGGCATGCCCGTTTATTATGGGAGAAAAGCTGCTTGGACTTCCGAAAAATTATTTTGAAAAGGCCAGGAACGGCTGGGAGTTATTTGACCAGATCGCAGATGCTTTCCATGAAGAATCCGGATTGCTGAATGATCTCGTGGCTCCTGTGGATGAGAGCGGTTCCCTGGTTAATGGCTGGTGGATTTGGTATCATATTGCAGAAGACTGCCACTGCGCGTATAATAACGGCAAAGCGGTTCATGAAATGCTTAAAACGGCAGAGTTTTTACATAACAGGGGAGAAGCATACCCTGAGCACTGGCTGTCGGTATGCTTAAAGGTACTGGATACTATAATTGCGCTTCAGAGAGAAGACGGAAATTATGGCTACACCTATAGCCATAATGAGAAAAAGGTGCTGGATTGGGATGGATTTGCAGGCTGCTGGTTCCTCCCCTGTATGGTTTATGCATATCGCCTGACCGGTGAAGAAAAGTATCTGGATTCTGCCAGAAAAGCGGAAACATTTTACTCAAAATATGTGTTGGATTTGAATTGCTACGGAACACCAATGGATACCTGGAAGGCTGTGGATGAAGAGGGGAATCTTGCATTCGTCAGGGGAACCCGTCTGTTATATGAAACAACAGGTGAGAAAAAATATCTGGAGCATCTGGAAGCCGGAGCCTGCTATGAATATTTATGGCGGTACGGGTATGCTTCAAGGCCGGAAAATGATCCGCTGAAGGATGGCTGGAATTCATGCGGCGGTTCCATAACAAGTATTTCCAATCCTCACATTCATCCCATGGGAGTTATAATCGACGGTGACTTGCGGTATCTGGCGGCGGCAACAGGAGATGAATATCACAGAATGCGTGCCGATGACAGTACGGCCTGGATGATGCAGAATCTTGAATTGTATCCGGAAAAGAGCGGATATGGGCAATACGGAATAACTTCGGAAAGATTCTGCCCCAGCGATGGGCTGGTGACAGAACGCTACAGCGACGGCCGCCCCTACAGCTCCTGGTTTTCCTTTAACCTCTGGGCCACGGCGAATGTACTGGAGGCTATTATGGATCTGCTTGCGGAGGAAGAAAAAGAGTAGCTGTAAAGGCATTGGCCAGTACGGGAAAGAAACGGAGAAAGCTTATGACAGAGGAAATACTGGATAAAAACTGGAAGATGAAAAGCCTTACTGATCGGGAGTTTCTGGAGACGACAGTTCCCGGCAGCGTGTATCAGACGTATCTTGCCCATGGAAAAATGGAAGATCCTTTTTACCGGGATAATGAAGAAAAGGCGCTGGAACTGATGAAGGAGGACTTTGAATTCATTACTGAATTTGAGGTGAGTGACGAACTGCTGGCATCAGATGAAATACTGCTTCATTTTGACGGGATTGATACCCTGGGGGATATTTCCCTGAATGGAAAGCATCTGGGAAAAACGGATAATATGCACCGTATTTGGGAATTTGATGTTACTGATACGGTGAAAAAACAAGGCAATCTGCTGCGTATTATACTCTTTTCCCCCGTGAACTACATTTATGATTCCTATGAACAGGATCCCGCTTCCTCAGACTGTTCGGATGCCATGCGCGGCTGCTCCCGGCTGAGAAAAGCACACTGCATGTTCGGGTGGGACTGGGGCCCCAGACTGCCTGATGCAGGAATTTTCAGGAATGTAAAGCTTCTGGGAATCCAGGATGCAAGAATTGATAATGTATATATTACGCAGAAGCACGAAAAGAATTGCGTTACATTGTCTATACAGGCGGAGGCGGTACGCGCCTTTGGGCAGATCCCTTTTTCACCCGGTTCCTCTGATGGTGATTCCGAGCAGTATTGTTACCGGGTAACCATTACGGATCCTGAGGGTACGGCACAGACATACGATAACAGCCCTGCTCAGATTCTTGTGGAAAATCCCAAACTATGGTGGCCGAACGGGTACGGAGAGCAGCCTTTGTACAGAATCCGCCTGGAATTATTCCGGGGGCAGCAGCTTCTTGATGTGTGGGATCGCCGTATCGGGCTGCGTACGGCGACGGTAGCACGGAAAAAGGATGAATGGGGAGAAAGCTTTGCCCATGAGGTAAACGGCGTATGTATTTTTGCCATGGGAGCGGATTATATTCCTGAGGACAATGTCTTGCCAAGAGTGACTCCGGAACGGACCAGACGTCTTCTGACACAGGTGAGGGACGCTCATTTTAACTGTATCCGTGTCTGGGGAGGCGGGTATTATCCGGACGATGCTTTTTATGATATCTGTGATGAACTGGGTCTGCTGGTGTGGCAGGATTTTATGTTCGCCTGCTGTACCTATGATTTGACAAAAGCATTTGAAGAAAGCATTACGGCGGAGTTTATTGACAATATCAAAAGAATCCGTCATCATGCCTGTCTGGGACTGTGGTGCGGAAACAATGAAATGGAGATGTTTCTTGCCGAAAATGTATCCGGCTGGTGTAAAAAGCCGGGGCAGCTGAGTGATTATTTTAAAATGTACGAATACATCATTCCAAAGGTGCTGGAAAAATACGATCCACAGACATTTTACTGGCCTGCCAGCCCTTCCTCGGGCGGCGGTTTTGATGCGCCCAATGATGAAAACAGGGGCGATGTGCATTACTGGGATGTTTGGCACGGTGACAAACCTATTACGGAGTTCAGAAAGTTTTATTTCCGATATCTTTCGGAGTTTGGTTTTCAGTCTTTCCCTGCCCTGAAAACAGTGGAAACCTTTACACTGCCTGAGGACAGGAATATATTCTCTTATGTAATGGAGAAGCATCAGCGCAACCAGTCGGCAAACGGAAAAATTATGAACTATCTGGGACAGACCTATCTGTATCCGGCGGATTTTGGCACACTTCTGTATGCCTCCCAGCTTTTGCAGGCGGAGGCCATGCGTTATGGAGTGGAGCATTTCCGAAGACACAGAGGCCGCTGTATGGGAACGCTGATATGGCAGCTGAATGACTGCTGGCCTACGGCGAGCTGGTCCATGATCGATTATGAAGGCAGATGGAAGGCTGTGCAATATTATGCAAAACGTTTTTTCGCTCCTCTTCTTATTTCCTGTGAGGAGGAAGGAACGCTTACACAGAATACCAATGTAAATGCGGAGCCCTTTACATTGCGTAAATCTGTGACGCTCTGTGCATCTAATGAAACGACGCAGGATCAGGCTGCGGAAATTGGATGGCAGCTCCGGCATGCGGATGGCACATGTATTAGAGAATACCGGGAAAAAGCTGTGATACCGGCATTATCCAGCTGCTGGTTCCAAAAGACAGAGTTACCGGAGGCCAGGATACATGAAGAATATGTATCCTATGAAATGACAGTGGATGGGGAAATCGTTTCAGCCGGAAGTGTTTTGTTCTGTGCGCCCAAGCATTTCCACTTTACGGATCCTCATTTGCGTGTGGAGATGGCAGAGGAAGGGATTTTAAAGATTTATGCCTCATCCTTTGCCAAAAGCGTGGAAATAAAGAATGGGGATGATACGCTGCTTCTGGAGGATAACTATTTTGATATGAATCCCGGATGCCGTTCCATCAGAGTATTGGAAGGAAAACCGGAAAATCTGCAGGTACGCAGCGTATATGATATCCGGTAAGACGGTTACATGGCATATAGTAACCCCGTCACAAAATGAACACAAACAGACACGAAATACCAATTGACGCTCCTGACGTGGAATGGCATAATGTAGCTGTAAAGGCAACAAAACATTATGTTATATAATAACAATAACCCACCCACCACAAAGGAAATTATGCCATGAAAACCCCGGAAATAGCAGAAAATGTATTTACAGCGCCGGATGCCGTAATATTGGGCGACGTACAGATAGAAGAGGAATGCAGCATATGGTTTCACGCCGTTGTGCGTGCGGAGGCGGAGAGCATCCGTATCGGCCGCGGCAGTAACATACAGGATAATGCCGTCATACATGTGGATGCCGGGCATCCAGTACGGATCGGGACCGGTGTCACAATAGGCCACGGAGCCATAATTCATGGCTGCAGCATCGGAGATAATACCCTGATCGGCATGGGAGCCATTATCTTAAACGGCGCATCCATCGGAAAGAACTGCATCATCGGCGCAGGAGCGCTGGTAACCCAGAACACCATAATTCCGGATAACTCTATGGCAATGGGAAGCCCGGCCGCCGTAAAAAGGCAGGTCATGGACCGGGAAGTGGAAAACAACCGCCGCAATGCGGATATCTACAGCAGCGAGGGAAAAGAATATGCCGCCTTCTTCCGGGAAAAAGAATAATACCGCCCACAGCAACGATATCACAGATATAAAGGAACAGTTGTCCCTGCTGGCAGAACCTGCCTACAGGGACTTTTCATCCTCACTCCTTCCGGGAACGGAGCATATACTCGGCGTCCGCCTTCCTGCCCTGCGTAAGATAGCCCGGAAGCTGGCAAAAGAAAACTGGCTGGAAAACCTCGCCCGGTGCACCCAGGACAGCTTTGAGGAAATCATGCTTCAGGGCTTCATCATCGGCTATGCCAAAGCGCCGCTTCCCGATATTCTGGAACAGATCGCCGCCTTTCTTCCCAAAATAAACAACTGGTCTGTATGCGACAGCTTCTGCATAACCCTCAAGGCGGCCGGGGAGAACCCCGCAGAGTTCTGGGACTTCCTGCAGCCCTGCATCCTATCCGGTGAGGAGTTCACCGTGCGCTTTGCCATAGTGATGCTCCTGGACTACTATATTACGCCGGAATATATCGACAGGCTGTTCCCCATTTTCGACGGTATCAGCCATGAGGGCTATTACGTAAAAATGGCGGTTGCCTGGGCCGTTTCCATGTGCTATGTTAAGTTCCCCGAAAAAACGGAAAGCTATCTGGGCCGCTGCCGGCTGGATGATTTCACTTATAATAAGTCCCTTCAGAAAATCACAGAATCCCTCAGCGTGGACAAAGAGACGAAAAAAAGAATCCGTGCCATGAAAAGGCTGTAAAAATGCTATAGAGAAGCCGATAGAAAAGGCCGCAGAAAAGCCCACAGAAAAGCCCGGAAGCATGAAAGGAAAGCCTGTTTGGAGCCTGAAAGCGTACTCCGCAGCGTATATTCCATGTTCCCGGGCACATATCCGGTTACTGTTTTTAAGTATTTTCAATGAACACCAATTCCGTTCAGCCCTTGCCGGCATATTCGCCGGCACCCGCCTCTTTTCTTATCCCGTTTTTATCAAAATGCTTCCTCAGCGCAATTTCCGTTGGAATAATACTCCCAACCAAAGGGATCATCTGAATAAAGCAGATAATTCCCCCAAAGCTCCCCACGGCATCCTCATCCTTCCCCAATACGAAGAGCATTGCAATAAAAGTCACAGGCAGCATAACCAATCCGGCGGTATACCACAGCCTGCCGCAGAATTTATGCGCATAGTCCCAGGTATCCTTATTTTTCATAGACATGCTTGTCCTGTAGCCGAAGGCATAATTAATCTTTCCTGGGGCTTTTTTCAGAAAAGCCCTTCCGAACCCGGCCATAGTTGCCGGAATCAGCAGATTCATAACCAGCATAAAAATCCAGAAACCCATAGAATACCTTTCTCAGCCATATTCTGCTATACTGTGATTTCCTCCTTCAAGGTGGAAAGACAGATGATTGTGTTGGTATCCGCTACGCCCCTGATATCCTTCAGCGTGCGTGAAAGAAAATTCTCCATATCCTGCATATCCCGGAAAAGCACCTTCAGAAGATAGTCACCCGGCCCTGCGGTATGGTGGCATTCCAGTACCTGAGGAAGGCCGGCAATGGCATCCTGAAAGGCTTCCAGATTCTCCGAGCAGTCCACCTTAACAATAACAAAGGCCAGCAGATTATACCCCAGTGCATAGGGATTGGCGCGGACAGTATATTTTTCGATGACGCCGGACAGCTCCAGCTTACGGATGCGTTCCGTAACAGCGGGAACGGAAAGATTTACCTGCTTGCTGATTTCGGAGGCGCTTGCCCGGCTGTTCTCCTTTAATATGGAAAGTATGATGTTATCGGTGTTATCCATTAGGCTCCTATCTGCCCGCCACGCCGGGCATATGACTGATATCGGGTAACGGTTCAGCTCCGTCAGGACTGTTAAGATGTCAGGGATTGCCCGGAATGAGCGGACTCTGTATTTCCAGGCCGCTTTTTATCCGGCCTTCTTCTTTGCATTTTTTGGTTTTCCCGTTTTCTTACCGGCGGCGGAAGCGGGGAGGGAAAGCTTGTAATAGAACATATACTGCTGTATTATCCCGGCAAACCCCTCGTAACGGCGGAAGGGAAATCCGTCCGGATAAAAAGAAGCCAGAATCTGTTTCACATGGGTATCCACAGGAAAAGCGCCGATATGGTGGAGGCCGTACAGACAGATACAGTCAGCCACCTTACGTCCGATGCCGAATTCTCCCATCAGGATTGCCTGCGCCCCATCATAATCCGCCTGCTCCAGGGAAGCCAGGAATTCCTGTCCGGGCGCGCCGCTGCAGCGTTTTGCCATGGCCAGGATATATTTATCCCGGTAACCCAGCCCCAGCTCCTGCAGCCCATCCAATCCGCCGGCGGCAATGGCTTCAGGCGTGGGAAAGGAATAAAAGGAAGCCCCGGTAAAAGGCCTGTCCTCCGGAAATGACAGCGAATGCCCGTCCGTATCCAGCTTCTCCCCGAATTTGGCGCAGAGCGCTTCAATGCTCCTTCGTATCCGTGTTATATTATTATTCTGTGATATCAGAAAGCTGATTATCGTTTCCCAGAGATCCTGCCGCAGAATACGGATACCGCTTCCATAAGCAACAGCAGCCTGTAAAAATGCATCCTCCGGATCAACCGTTTCCTTTATGGCGCCGTAATCCAGGGACAAATCAAAATAATTATGCCAGAAGGACAGAAATTCCTCCTCAGTGCAGGAAAATTCCACAAAAGCCCCATCTTTCCCACAGCCCGCATCCTGATGCCCGGCACAGCGCAGGCATACGAAATGATCTCCTGCTGTCACCGTATAACAGTCCTCCCCGCACGGGGCGATCCGGAATACCTGCCCGGAATCCATCAGCATCCGTATATCAAAGTCCTTCAGAATCGTCTGATACATCTTAAGTAAATTCCTCCGTCAGCAGGCCCACCGCCTGCATATTGAGCCGGCATATTTTACCGCCCCGTCAGCGCCTTTACAGCTCCTCACACACCTGGAAAATATAAAATTTCAGATAATAGGATTCGTCCGCCGCCCACAAAATCGGATGATCACAGCACTGGGTACGGAACTCCACCTGCCGCAGCCTCTTGTGCGCCCCATGAGCCGCCTCCCGGATGGTCTTGGCAAAAAGCTCCGGTTCCATGAAATGAGAACAGGAACAGGTTACAAGAAAGCCCCCGTCCTCCACCAGCTTCATTCCCCGCAGGTTAATTTCGCGGTATCCTTTTACCGCATTCTTGATCGAATTTCTGGATTTGGTAAAAGCGGGAGGATCCAGAATCACCACATCGAACTTCTCGCCCTTTTCCTCCAGCTGCGGCAGCAGCTCAAACACGTCCGCACACTGGAATTTCACCCGATCCTCCAGATGGTTCAGGCGGGCATTTTCCTCCGCCTGCAGCACTCCGGTCTGAGAGGCGTCCACGCCAAGCACGCTGTCCGCGCCGGCGATTCCTGCATTCAATGCAAAGGAGCCGGTGTGCGTAAAGCAGTCCAAAACCTTTTTCCCTTTACAGAGACGCTGGACAGCCGCCCGGTTGTATTTCTGATCCAGGAAAAAGCCGGTCTTCTGGCCATCCTCCACATCCACAATATATTTAACGCCGTTTTCTTCGATTTCCACCTTCGTATCAAAGGGTTCGCTGATAAAGCCCTTATAACGCTCCATTCCCTCCTGAAGCCGTACCTTGGCGTCGCTGCGCTCATAAATGCCGCGTATTTCGATGCCGTCCTTTTTCAGCACCCGGCAGAGCGCGTCCAGGATTGCGGGCTTGAGCCGGTCGATGCCAAGAGCCAGGGATTCCACCACCAGGCAGTCCGAAAACTTGTCCACCACCAGGCCCGGAAGCCAGTCCGCTTCCCCGAAAATCAGTCTGCAGCAGCCGGTATCCACCGTCTGTTTCCGGTAATCCCAGGCATTCTGCACTCTTTTTTCCAGAAACGCATCATCAATGACCGTTCCCTTTTTCCGGGAAAGAAGCCTTACCGTAAGCTTTGACCTGGTATTAATAAAGCCAATCCCCAGAAAAAAACCGTCGAAATCGTGTACGGTTACGATATCGCCGTTTTCAAAATCCCCTGCAATGCTTTCTATTTCATTGTCATAAACCCACATGCCGCCGGCCTTTAAAGTCCTGCCGGCCCCTTTTTTCAATGTAACCAGAGTATCGTACATATTACCTCACATTCCCGTTGCCGCCGCGTTTTCTCACGGTTTGCGCAGTAAATGCGCAGACCTGCCTCAACTGTAACAATTATTTCACTATTTCTTCCGTTTTGTATTGTAAGTGTAACATATTTTCTTTATAATTTACAGTAGCAATGAAAAGTCCAAATAGAGGAAACGGAACGCAGGAAAGCCAAGCATTCAATGACCGGCAGAAGCCTGGTTTCGGAGGAGAGCTTATGATTCTGGAAAAATTCTATGAGAACCCTGAAACACTGCATGTGGGGACGGAGGAGAACAGATGCTTCTACATGCCCCTGGACCTGCAGGAAAAGGAAAATGCCCGCAATTTAAGCGGCATTGACTGGAAATTCGGTTACTTTCCCTGTGTGGAGGCCGTACCGGAGTTCCAAAGGAAGGATTTCGACGAAGAACAGTTCGGCAGGATAGAAGTGCCTTCCTGCTGGCAGATGCTGGGCTTCGATCAGAAGCAGTATACCAACGTCCGGTATCCCTTCCCTTTTGATCCGCCCTATGTTCCCGACAATAATCCCTGCGGCGCTTATATCAAATATTTTGATATCAGCCGCAGTGAGGCGAAGGAGGAACAGTTCCTTTATTTTGAAGGTGTGGATTCCTGCTTTTACGTGTGGATTAACGGGAAATTTGTGGGCTACAGCCAGGTTTCCCACAGCCCCAGCGAATTCAACATTACCGGTAAAACCAAAACCGGTATGAACAAGCTGGCGGTCCTTGTGCTGAAATGGTGTGACGGCAGCTATCTTGAGGATCAGGATAAGTTCCGTATGTCCGGAATATTCCGGGATGTGCACCTGATTTTCCGCCCGAAGGAATACGTAAGGGACTTCACGGTGACAACGCCTGTGGACTTTGCGGGGAATACGGCCCGGGTGGAAGTGAAGCTGGACAGTGTCGTGGGAGAGCCTCAGGTAATCTGCGAGCTGTGGGATAAGGATACGCTTCTTGGAGAATGCGAAGCAAAGGACGGCAGCGCCGCTTTTTCCGTGAAGGATCCGGTTCTGTGGAATGCGGAGGAGCCTTATCAATATACGCTCAAGCTCAGGACCCCGGAAGAAATCCTGGTTCAGAAGGTAGGCATCCGTACCATTTCCATAAAAGACGGCGTGGTGCTCATTAATGAACGCCCGGTGAAGTTCAAAGGCGTCAACCGCCATGACAGCAGTCCTTATACCGGCGCAGTGGTATCCCGCGTGGACGCCATGTTTGACCTGCGTATCATGAAGGAGGCCAATATCAACGCCATCCGTACCAGCCATTACCCCAACGCGCCCTGGTTTCCCCAGCTGTGCAGCGAATACGGTTTTTATCTGATAGCGGAAGCGGATATGGAATCCCATGGCGGCGCAACGGTGTACGGCGGAAGCACGGAGGGCACGTTCAGCTATTTTGCCGAAGATCCTCGGTTTAAGGCTTCCGTTATGGACAGGGTGCAGCGTAATGTGATCCGGGATAAGAATTGCAGCAGCGTGATTTTCTGGTCGCTTGGCAATGAGTCGGGCTACGGAACCAATTTTGAAGAAGCAGGACGCTGGGTGAAAAATTATGATCCCACCAGGCTGCTTCACTATGAAAGCGTCCATTTTGAACCTGCAGGACACAAAAAGGATGAATCCATGCTGGATGTGGAGAGCCATATGTACGCCTCCACCCAGATGATTGACGAATATTTTGCACAGCCGGGAGAAAAGAAGCCCTTTGTTCAGTGCGAGTTCATCCACGCCATGGGCAACGGCCCCGGGGATATCGAAGACTATATGCAGCAGATATATAAATATGACGGCTTCTGCGGCGGCTTTGTCTGGGAGTGGTGCGACCACGCCACCTATGAGGGCAGGGCGGAGAACGGAAAGGAAATGTTCCACTACGGCGGAGATGCAGGAGAATTCCCCCATGACGGCAACTTCTGCATGGACGGCCTGGTATATCCGGACAGACGGCCTCATGAAGGGCTTTACGAGTGGAAAAATGCCATCCGCCCCATCCGCGCCGAGCTTACAGACAGGAAGAAAGGCATTATCCGCCTGCACAACAAGCTGGATTTCAGGAACCTGAAGGATTATATTTATCTGCGCTATGAAATCAAGAAAAACGGCGTCCTGATGGAAGAAGGCATTCTGGATGAACTGGAAGCGGAGCCTCACGGCTTTATGGACATTACCCTGAAGCTTCCGGCAAAGACAGAGGAGCGCTACTATCTGAAGCTCACTTACTACCAGAAGGCCAAGGATAAGCTGACCCAGGTGGGCCATGAAATGGGCTTTGACCAGTTCGCACTTTCCGAGGAGAAGGAAAAAGAGCCGGCTTTTGAAAATAAGGGAGAACCGCTTACCCTGACGGAAACGCCGGAAGCTTTCTGCCTTGGCAACGAATTCCTTCACTACGAATTCGGGAAAAAAGAAGGGAATTTCATTAAACTGGAGCGCCACGGGGAAGCCCTTGTCACAGCGCCTGTGGAATGGAATGTTTACCGGGCTCCCACGGACAATGACAGAAATATTGTAAATGTATGGAAGGAAGCCGGCTATGACAGAAGCGTGGTCAAGGTATATGGCTGCGAAGCGAAGCTGAGACAGGGTATTGTTACCATTACCTGTGATTTCTCCATAGCAGCGGTGTTCATCCAGCCCTTCCTGAGACTGCATGCCGTATGGACCGTAAACGGCGACGGGGAAATCAGGGTTACGGTGGATGGAAAGAGGGATACCGCCTTCCCGTTCCTTCCCAGGTTCGGCCTGAAATTCTGTATTCCCGAAAAGCAGCAGGAGGTGGCCTACTTCGGATACGGCCCTCATGAAAGCTACTGCGACAAGCATCAGGCAAGCTATATGGACGTTTTCCATACCACCGTGCCTGAGCTCCACCGTGACTATGTACGTCCCCAGGAAAACGGCAGCCACTACAACTGCTTTACCGTGAAGGTGGGAAATCTCACCGCCAGGGGCAGAAAGCCCTTTTCCTTCAACGCATCCGAGTACACCATAGAAGAGCTTGCCACGAAGAAGCACAACTATGAGCTGGAAAAAGCAGGCTGCGTTGTGGTGTGCACAGACTATAAGCAGAGTGGCGTAGGATCCAACTCCTGTGGCCCCCAGCTTCTTCCCCAGTACCGTTTTGACGAAGAAGAGTTTGTCTGGGAGATGCTGTACTGCTTTGAATAAGGAAGAAATGCTGAATAAATAAGGTAAATGCGCAGGGATGCTGCCCGATCAGGGCGGCATCCTTTTTTGCTGGAAAAACCGGACAACATTTTAACGGGCAAAGCATATTATTTACCCTGTAAAAAAACAGCCTCTTTTACTATATTAAAATTACAGGGTTTATGTTAAAACCGCAGGGAGCGGCGGAGTAACTGCCGGTCCACATGAAAAGCTGGAGGGCAATCATATGCGCAATTACTTAACGGAAAGAATTATGAAAAAGGAATATTATGAGGGAGCAGGGGAATGCCCGGAATGTATGGATAAGCTTCCGGTGAATACGGAAAAGGAACGGGAGGAAAAAAAGAAAATCCTCAGGCAGCTGCTGGCAAAAGCAGCCCAGGGGAACTACGATGAAGAAAACTACAGGGAAGGGGATCTCCTTCCGGAGGAAGAATACTGCAGATACCTGGAAGAAGACGGAAGTTTCAGTGACCTGCCCGGTAGCACGGAAAGTATATTGGAGGCCTTTGCCAGGCTTGCCTGCATTACGGAAAGGCACCACTGGAGAAAGGGAATTCCCTGGGAGAGCGGGGAACGTAAGGAAACCGTCCTGAAAGCAATTATAAAATACGGACGGATGGAAATAGAGAGGGAAGATAAGGGCGTATGCCGTTTTCATAAGTCCCTCTTTTACCTGCCTAAAACATCGGTCAGCATGTGCTTTGCCCTTTATCCGGATTTCATGGATGCCCAGGAACGTCCGGAAAAACAGGCTCCCCTTGTGACAGAAGCCATGGAAGTACTGCTGCGGGTTATTTTTCAATGCTGGCAGCTGCCCCTGCGCAATAACCATACCGATGCACATCCCATCTGTGTGGATCGGTTCCGCGGACATGTCTGGTGGATTGGAGCAAATGGGATTACCTACCGGCCTGTATTTTATGCTGCTGTGCTGCTATGCACACCTGAAATGATGGATGTACTGGCGGAGGTTGCGAAAAGGGCGCTGACGCCCACCTCCCACGGAAACACGGACGAATCCTTCTGGAAGGAAGGAATCTGTGCAGACGGCCTTGGCTGGGGACATGACAGGCAGAATTACTCCAATGGTTATCCTACACAGGGTGTGATATCGGCCCTGAATATTCTTCTGGACCTGAAAGATACGCCCTGGGCGCTCCGAAAGGAGGAAATCTGCTGGGAATGGGTCATCCGGTTTATGCGCGGCATCGGCTATATGGAATACCGCGACTGGGTGCCTCCTATGATTGGAAGAACGAGCTTTGAGTGTGACGGCCTTTACAAACCTGCGGTTCTGACAAAATATATCCGGCAGATAGCCATCAGGGTGCTGAATCTGGCCGGGGATGAGCTGACACAGGAGCAGCTTCATCTGCTGTACCGGACGTTGTTAGAAAGGAGCCCGGAGAGAGTAGGGGACAACAGGGTAAAAGGGGATACAGGCTGCCGCTATTTTTGGAATAATGACACGCTGGTGCGAAAAACAGAGGAAGAATATGTATTTTTCAATATGGCTTCCAGCCGGTGCGACGGTGTGGAGTGCGCTCATGAGTGTGCGGACACCAGAAACTTCTTTCTTACCGACGGTGTATGCTTAATCTGCAAAGATCCCCGGGAATACAGAAGGGCCGTTGGAACCTGGCAGGTCAGCTGTATTCCGGGCGTTACGGCGCGGGAACTGAAAAATGAAGAAATTATGCCGGAAACCAACTGGCAGGGCTATCACAGCAAGCATTCCTTTGCAGGCGGCGCCGTCAGAGGGGAGTATGCGGCAGCAGGATTTATTTTCGAAAAGGATGAAACAAGAAAAAAAGACGGCAGCGGAAAAATTTATCCCGAATACTGCCGGGAGATGATGGGAGTCCTGGCATATAAAAGCTGCTTTGTTTTCGGCCGCACAGGCGTGTGTATGGGAGCCGGAATCACGGACCTGAAGCCGGAATACGGCCGGAATATCCGCACCACAGTAAACGTGGCCGAGAGATTGACGGATACCCTTATTTTCACATCCGCAGGTGATAAAGAACAGATTGCCCCGGGTGAAGAGCGAATATGGCCGCAGGACAAACCGGTTTACATAACACAGAATGGTATCCTCTATGGCCTTCTGCCCCAGGAAGGGAGCGGCAGCCGTTTCCTTATGCGGACGGCGGAAAGAATGACAAAATGGGAGGAACTCAATGCCTGTAACCGGAAAGTGGGAAATGAGAGCTGTCCCGTATTAGAACTGGCCATCGATCACGGTATCGCGCCGTCAGGGGAACGTTACTGCTATTTCTTCGATACAGGAAGCGAAGAACCATCAGCCATTATTGGAAATCCACCTTTCCATATCCTGGAAAACAGTGAAAACGCGCAGGTGGCAGAAAGCGCGGACGGGAAAGTCATACAGGCGGTCTGCTACGGCAAAGGGGAGATCCTTCTGTCAGGCAGTGTCTATGAAATCAGACTTGCAGAGCCTGCGGTTCTGATATTAGAGGAGAAGGCAGGGGAGCTGTATCTTACCATATCGGACCCCCTTCAGCTGCCTGAAAGAAAATGCACGCTGGAATACCGCAGGAAAGAGGATGCGTGGAAAAAAGCGGTGGTTTCCTTCCCTGAAAATCCTGAACGGGGAAAACAGGCCGTCATCCGTCTGGAAAAATAAAATAGCATGAAAAAACAGGGTATTCCTAAAACCGTATTGGCAGAGGGAATACCCTGTTTTTATAGTGAATGGCTAAGAAGGAAGCTTTTCGTTTGCTTTCCGGTACTGGGAAGGCGTCATGCCGTATTTCTGCTTGAAGAGCCTTGTAAAATAAGCCTGTGTAAAGTATCCCAGGGAACAGGCAATTTCGTTTATACTCTTATCCGGCATTTCCAGAAACAGAGCAGCAGCTTTTTCCAGCTTGGTATCAATGACAAAGGTGGAAAAATTGTCTCCCGTAATCGCTTTGAACAGCCGGCTTAAATGACTGCGGCTTACATGGAAGGTTTCTGCTACTGCAGCCAGGGATACCTCACCGCTGCAGTGTGTGAGGATATATTCCTTAATATGCTCAATCAGCTGCCGATCCTCATCATTGATGTTGCGGATATAGGTTTCATGATACAGGGCGAGAATATAACGGATGCAATCCATGGTTTCCCGGAAACTGCCGGACTGGCGTAAACGCTGTTCCGTATCCGCTTTTATTTCCGGATCATCAAAGATACCGATGTTTTTTCCAATCTGAAAGGCCATGCTGTACAAGTGGATGGAAAAAACGTTTACGGACTGATAGGAGTACCCATTTTCCAGGATACAGGTCTCATAAGCAGCCAGCTTTTCATTCAGCACGTCAAACTGATCGGCATTAATCTGCGCCTCAAGCTCCGCATAATCCCTGGAGGTTACGAGAAATTCATTGCTTTCATAGCTCTGTATAAGCTCCGGCGTAAACAGGTTTCCATACTCATGCAGGAAGGAATAGCGCAGGTACCCCTCTGTTTTTGTATTCAGCTCCACGATGCGGTCCAGCTTATCCGTCAGGGAAGACAGGGCCAGGTTAATGCCTATTGGCAGCTCTCTGGCGGAAGAGGCAATGAACCGGTTTGCCGCTTCCCGCAGCTCCTGATACCCCTCCGGAGCCAGATTGATGATAAATGCCAGCCGGTTGTCCTGCGCGGCTGATAAAAAGGGAGCGTCCTTCAGAATCCTTTTTACTGCCTGATCCAGGAGCAGGGTACTCAGCACTTCCTTTTGTTCCAGCGGCAGAAGCGAAAATGCGCCGGGATTAAGCGCCAGCAGCAGGACACAGTAACAGGGCTTCTGAAAGGTAATGCCGGAAAGGAAGAGACGTTCCCTCAGCTCCGGTTCCTCCAGGATATGGCTGTGCAGCAGATCCATAGTCAGCTTATAGGAAATGACGCTTCTGTTCCGCTCCAGGATATCCTGCATGTCGCCCACCCGGTTCTGAAGGAAGGTTACCATGGAATCAATGGCGGACAGCTCATCCTCCGCATTGGGGGCCTTCCCGCTGGCAGGTATAAGCTTGGCATGCAGCTTGCGTATGGGACGGTAAACATTGCTGGTTACCAATTGGGAAAGCAGCAGGACCGCCGCAAGCAGGGCAAAGACGACAAAAGCGATCGTTCGAAACAGCGCTGCGGATTCCTTGTCCAGGGTTTCAGCCGTGACGATGGAAACATATTTCCAGTCTGACGTATCGGAGGTAGTCCAGGTAAGATAATAAGGGCGGCTGTTTATGGTACATTCCTGGCAGGCATTGGAAGCGCCGGAAGTAAGGGCGGTAGAAACAAGTCCGGAAATATCTTTTCCGTTAATGCCGGTCAGACTCAAATTATCAAGGATCACTTCATTCTGTTCATTAAGTATCAGAAGGCTGTCATAAAACTGGTAAAAATTCTTAATTCCGGCCAGGTAGGAATTTTGGTCCAGCGTCAGGACAATATAGCTTTGGACCGTATCCGTGCTTTGGCGGTTAACTGGATAAAACAGGGATATGGCCGGCCTTACTGTATCGGAATAGTCCTCCGCCGTGGAGAAATATCCGATTTTCTTTGAAGAAGCAATCCGGGCAAACTCTTCATAAGGAACATATTGCCTCAATTTATTCTTGTCTTCCTCCGGATTCAGGCACAGCCCGTAGGTGCTGTCAATGACAGTGCTCTCCCCATTGCAGACCGTAATGGAAGACAGGCAGGTATTATCGGAAACCACCTCCATTACATACTGGAAAATCTTATGATAGTCATAAATGGTCTGATCCTTCTTAATAAAAAAGTATCTGACGGGATTGGAGGTGCCGGTGAAGCTGTTCACAAGAATATTCATCATCTGCTCATAGATATAATTGTCACTGTATATCCGCACCTGTTCCAGTCTGTGGGTAACGGATTCCTTCATCTGATTATCTATTTTATTCCCCATAATGCGCCAGGCCGTGGAAGCCGTTAACAGAATGGCAAGGATACTCACCATGGAAAAAGGGATCAGGATGCGGTAGTAAAAGCTATGACGGGAAATATAAGAACGAATACGGTTTACCATAATTTAATCTCCGCCTTTATGTATTAAGAATTTGAATAACTATTGTATCTGTTCAGTTCCTGCACACACTGACTTTTATACATATTTTATATTTCATAGCCTGTAAAGTCAAATTTTTATGGTTAATAAGCACAATTTTTACAGGTGAAGCAAATTATTTTCACAGGCAATTCACTTTTTTAATGCCTCAGGCACATTCTTAACCGTTGTAAAAACGGGGCCTTCCATAGGATAATAAGGCCAGATAAGCAAGCGCCCAAAGCGCAGAAAGGAGCAAAATGA
Source organism: Eisenbergiella massiliensis (assembly GCF_003435485.1). Classification (NCBI taxonomy): domain Bacteria; kingdom Bacillati; phylum Bacillota; class Clostridia; order Lachnospirales; family Lachnospiraceae; genus Eisenbergiella; species Eisenbergiella massiliensis. The sequence goes on along the minus strand of NZ_QVLV01000001.1, from coordinate 6,090 downwards.
AAAAGAAATACAGCACATGGAAGCAGTATAAAAAATGTAAATATCTGTTTTTAATGTTCATACCTGTTATACTTTATTTTGTCATTTTTTGCTATGTGCCAATGTACGGCGTAATTATTTCCTTTCAGGATTATTACCCCCGACTGGGAATTACAGGCAGTGAATGGGTAGGGTTTAAGCATTTCGAAAAGCTGTTTACCGGACGATATTTTTTCCCTGTACTGCGCAATACATTGATTATCAGCATCGGAAAGCTGTTATTTGGATTCCCGGCCCCAATTATCCTCTGCCTTCTGTTAAATGAAGTAAGGAGCCTGAAATTCAAAAAAGTGGTTCAGACCATTTCCTATCTGCCCCACTTTATTTCCTGGGTCGTACTGGCAAGTATTGTCCAGACCATACTTTCTCCCTCGTCAGGCGTGGTAAATTACATTATCCAGCTGCTGGGAGGAGAACCCATATTTTTTATGGGAAGCTCCGACTGGTTCCGGAAGGTAATTGTGGGTTCCAGTATATGGAGGGATACCGGCTGGCAGACGGTTGTTTTTATGGCGGCAATCCTGAGCATTGATCCCCAGCTGTATGAGGCGGCGGATCTTGACGGCGCGGGGAGGTTCCAGAAGATGATCTATGTGACCCTGCCCTGCATTGCGCCTACTATCATTATTATGTTTATCATGGCTACCGGGAATGTCATTCAGGATGACTTTGATCAGATTTACAACATGCTCAATGCCAAGGTTATGGATGTAGGTGATGTTATCGGAACCTACACCTACCGCATGGGTATTGAAAAAATGAATTTCAGCTATGCCACGGCGGTGGGCTTGTTTAAAAATGTTGTATCCCTGATCCTGGTAACCTTTACAAACGCATTCTCCCGTAAGCTCAGCGGAAGTTCATTGTGGTAGGAGGCGGAAAATGACGAAAATAATAAATGTAAGAAAAAAAAGACGGAAAAGAAAGCTCAGCAATGTCCTGTTTGATATTTTCCTGTATACCTTTTTAATTCTGGTTGCAGCTGTTACCCTGGTTCCCTTTCTGCAGGTGCTTACCATATCAATGAGCCCGCAGTCTGTCGTGGCTAAGAGCGGGCTACATTTAATACCCACGAAATTTGATTTTTCAGGATATGAAAAGGTGTTCCATTATCCGCTCGTCTGGACTGCCTACCTGAATACAATTATCAGGGCAGCCCTTGGAACCGGTCTGAGCGTCCTTTTGTATATTATCGGCGCATATCCGCTTTCCAAAAAGTACCTGCCCCACAAAAAGGCATGGACACTGTTCGTTATTTTTACCATGTATTTCAGCGGCGGGCTGATTCCCAGCTATCTGCTGATAAATAACTGGCTTCACCTGTCCAATACGATTTTTGCCCTGATCCTGCCCGGGGCCATGAGCGCCTATACGGTTATCATCATGAGGAACTTTTTTGAATCCATTCCTGATTCCCTGGAGGAATCGGCAAAGCTGGACGGCGCCAATGACGTCACGATTCTGTTTCGTATTATGGTGCCCCTGTCCAAGGCCTCAATCGCAACAATTGCATTGTGGTCAATCGTATACCACTGGAACGAGTGGTTCAATTGCATGCTTTATATGAAGGATGAGGACAAATACGTACTGCAGTACGTCCTCAGGAAGATTCTTCTGGACGGTCAGACACAGGATATCAACATGGCAACGAATGTGGTTGTAAATACGGAAACCATGAAGATGGCTACCCTGGTGGTTTCCATTCTGCCCATTATCATGCTGTATCCGTTCTTACAGAAATATTTTGCAAAAGGTGTTATGGTTGGCTCCGTAAAGGGCTGATATCATAAAAAAATGAAGGAGGAAAGGATATGAAGAAAAGAAAAGTGCTTGCCATGCTGCTGACGGTGGTATTGGGAGCAGGAACACTGTTTGGCTGCGGCCAGAATGCAAATGAACAGGCAGCGGCCGAACCGGCTGCGGAATCACAGACACAGACAACGGAAAGCAAAGCGGAGACACAGGCAGAGCAGGCCAAAGAAGACGAAGAACCTGTAACGATTGAATGGCTCGCCTATAACTGCTATGCCCAGCCGGATCCGGAGTCTGAGCTTGTAAAAAAAGTGGAAGAAGAATTTAATGTCAAGTTTGATTTCTGGTATGTGGATGACCAGAACTGGGATGAAGTCTTAAGCACCAAGCTCTCCGGCGGAGATATGCCTGATATCATGCGTGTGAAAAATACTGCAAATGTATCCAGCTATGTGGTACAGGGGATTTTGGCCCCCATTACGGATGAAATACTGGAAAAAATACCGACATACGTGGAAATAACCCAAAAATATGATCCTGATAATACCGGATTCATAGATTCCTGCTATGAAGGCCAGCAGTATGTTCTGAAAGCCCCTTCCTTGAACGGGGCGAGGCCTACCGTTCTTGTATGGCGCAAAGACTGGCTGGAGAAAGTGGGCATTGAAAAAATCCCCTCCACCATCGAAGAATTTGAGACAGCGATCCGTGCATTTAAGGAACAGGATCCTGACGGAAACGGCAAAAACGATACCTTTGGTTTCTCCAATACCGTAATGAATGCTATTTTCGGTGCATACGGTGCGATCCCCATGAAGGAATTCAGGGGCACAGGCACTCAGAACCTGTTCTATACAATGAAGGACGGGAAAGTGGAATTCGCCTGCGTACAGCCTGAAATGAAGGAAGCGCTTGCCAAGCTGCGGGAATGGTATAAGGAAGGCCTGATTGATCCCGAATTTATAACCGGGGAAAATAAGTCCGGCTACTGGGCAGTTTCCCAGGATTTTGACAACAGCAAGGTGGGCGTGACCGGAATGTCCATGGCAAACCACTGGGAGCCGCCGCTGACGGAAGGCGCAACAGGCGGCGCCTGCTATGTAAGCTTTACAGAAGCCAATCCCGACGCAGTCTGGGAAGGAACCTTCGATATCGGACCCTCTATTAAAGGGCCGGAAGGAAAATCCGGCACACACTGCTGGGGAGCTTATGGAACCTCCGGCTTTGCCTTTACTACCAAATGTATGGAAGATCCCAGAAAGGTTGATGCAATCTGTGCAATTCTTGAAAGAGGGCTGTCCGACTTTGATTTCTATGTACTGGGAACCTATGGTGTGGAAGGAGAGCATTTTAAGATTAATGACGATGGTATTTATGTAGGCCTGGAACCCTATACAGGTTCCGGAGAAGGAACAAAAGCGGGTTTGGTGTTTGTCCCTCTGATTAACCCTGAGTTCCAGATGAAGACCAATCCTGTTGACAACGAGTTTGCGGAAAAATACAAGAACACCGGCTACAGCGACGTACTCGTACCGCCTACCGAAGCAGCGGATGAGTATCTGACGGATCTGAAAACCTACACGCTGGACTCCTATATTAAGATCATCACAGGGGAAGAAGACATTGATTTCTTCGATGAGTATGTAGAAGAATTTAATTCTACCGGCGGCCAGCAAATCATAGACGAAATCAACGAAATGATGAATGCGGGAAAATAAAACTTACTGCTGCAGAATATTTTTAAGTAAGAAAGAAACCGCAGTACAGTTATAAAAACTGTTAAAGAAAGAATGCTGCTCATAGCTGAACAGCATTCTTTCTTAATGTACAGCGCCGTGTCACGGCCCATATCTTCGCTCAGTATCCAGGCCGGACATGAACTACTCTTTCTCATTCCTGCCGAAATCCCCTTCATCCCCGCTGGAAACCTCCGCATCCTTGTCGGAATCCCCTTCATCCCTGCCGGAAACCTCCTCATCCTTGTCGGAATCCCCTTCATCCCTGCCGGAAACCTCCTCATCCCCGTTGGAATCCTCCTCATCCGGAATCCTCTCCAGATAATTCTTCTCCCCGCAGTTAGGACAATACAATATCTGCCCGCCCTTTCCGCCTACTGAAAAAATCAGCTGCATCAGTGAAGGCTTAAATTCCTGCCCGCAGGCCGGACACTTACAATAGGAAGTACGCCTGTAGGACAGCCTGCGCACAATCAGGATCAGAATAAACAAAATAATCAGAAACAAAGCGGTAACAGGTATTATCTTTTGCAGGTAATCCATAAAAATCCTCCCTCACAGCCCGGACTATCAGGCCAGATAAGCCTTCAGCAGCTTAAACGTATTCTCCACGCCCTTCTTATGGCTGCGCTCATAGCCATGAGAAGCATAGACACCAGGCCCGATCAGCCCATGACGCACATCATAACCAGCAGTCAGCGCCGCATCCGCATCCGACCCATAATGAGGATATACATCCACCGCGAAATCAGCCTCCGCCCTTTTTGCAGCATCGATTAAACCGCTTACCACATCATAATGATAAGGCCCCCTGCTGTCCTTCGCACAGATAGAAACCTGGCACTCATCACACCCAAGGCCATCGCCCACGCAGCCCATATCCACAGAAAGAACCTCAGTCACATCCGCCGGGATAGAAGCGCAGCCGCCGTGGCCCACCTCTTCAAACACTGTAATATGCTGATAAATCGTCCGTGCAGGCCTGATACCCTCATCCTTCAGATATTTTGCAAACCCAAGAAGAATTCCCGTACTCAGCTTGTCATCCAGAAAACGGCTCTTAATGAACCCGGATTCCGTCACCACTGTCCTCGGCTCAAAACAAACGAAATCCCCCGGCATGATCCCCAAAGCCAGCACATCCTCCTTGCTGCGGACGATTTCATCCAGAAGCACCTCCATCTCCCCATAGCTTCTCTTAACCTCATTATAATTATCATTCACATGAATTGAAGCATTTTTCAGCTGAAACGTCCCTGTATAAACCTTTCCGCCGCGCGTAATCACCCGGCAGTTTTCAGCCTCCGCATTATTCGCATTCATTCCCCCGACAGGAGTAAGATGCAGCCTTCCCGTTGAAGATACCTCAGCCACCATAGCCCCCAGCGTATCCACATGCGCCTCCAGCATAATGGCTCCCGCCGCCGGATCGGCTTTCCCGCAGCCATCCGCTCCGCTACATTCACCGTCCGCGATCTTAACAACCACGCCGCCCTTTACCGTCAGCTCCGGCTCATACCCCAGCCCCCGGTACAAATCCATCAAATATCCAGATACCTCCCGTGTATACCCCGAAGGACTGTCAATCCCCAGCAGCTCCTTCGTCCTCTCCACAATATACTCCGTATATTCCGAATAATCTCTCATATTAAAATGACCTCCATCCATAATTTCTGTTACCAGATTACCACGTTTACCCCTCCAAAACCAGCCCTGGGAGGTAAAAATCTTTGGGATAGCGGGATAAAAGCCGCAGCCCCGTATCAGCCCTCCCCGCCTCCGGGATCGTCCTGCCTTCTTTCCGGGCCGGGTGGGGGTGTTTCCTGCTCCAGCCTCAAAAACGGGATATTTCTAACTGTGCCGGAATGCCAGCATTCCACCGCCCACAGGATAAACGCATCAGTATAGGCGCTGTTCTTCCCGCCGTCTGAAGCTATGGCTGCCAGCCGCTTTTTTCCCGGAGAGGATGGGGGGTGTCCGATCCAGTTTCAAAAACGGGGTATTTCTAACTGTCCCGGGAAACCAGAATTCTGCCAACGCGGCCAGAACTCCTCACGCAGCGACTGGCGTCTGCCGCGTTCGTCAGACAGGCCGCTAGGGACGGCAAAATTCCGGCTTCCCAGGACAGTAAGAAATATCCGCCGTTTTTTCTTATGGTTCGGACAACACCCCATCCCCTCCGGGAAAAAAGCGACTGGCAGCCATAGCCTCAGACGGCGGGAAGAACAGTGCCTACGCTGATGCGTTTATCCTGGAGCGGTGGAATGCTGCCCTTCCGGCGCAGTAAGAAATATCACCGTTTTTGAGACTGGAGCAGGAACACCCCCGCCCGGCCCAGAAAGAAGGCAGGACGATCCCGGAGGAGGGGAGGGCTGATACGGGGCTGCGGCTTTTATCCTGATCTCTAAAGTCCTCTACTTAAAAACAAAGAGAATTTTTCCGGGACTGCATTTTTCAAAATAATAATCATTTAAAGAAAAGTAGTCTTAAAAACTTACATTCACAATGATTCAGTAAAGTATAGGGCGGTTGGCAGACTGCGCGGGAAAAAAGTGATGCGGGG